>NZ_JBTBFV010000009.1:0-139535 GCF_054786995.1 Mycobacterium sp. ZZG | reverse complement strand
GCCCGGCAACCGACTCCGCATCCAACAGCTCACGCTGATCCTCAGAATGCCCCTGCATCCATTAATCATCTCGAGAACCCAGCCACAAACCCCGCCACCACGCCGGATTAATTCAGCAGACTCCTAGGGCTTCGACCAAGATCGTGGTCTCCGGCGGCTTCGGCGCCGGCAAGACGACGTTCGTGGGCGCGGTGTCAGAGATCGTGCCGCTGCGCACCGAGGCGCTGGTGACCGACATGTCCGAGGGGGTAGACGGGCTGGAGGCCACGCCGGACAAGACGACCACCACCGTCGCGATGGACTTCGGGCGCATCAGTCTGGATGAGGACCTGGTGCTGTACCTGTTCGGCACCCCGGGGCAGCGCCGGTTCTGGTTCATGTGGGATGACCTGATCCGCGGTGCGATCGGGGCGATCGTGTTGGTGGATCTTCGCCGGCTGGCCGACAGTTTCGCCGCCGTGGACTTCTTCGAGGCGCGCAAGCTCCCCTTCCTCGTCGCAGTCAACGAATTCGACGGCGCCCCAAAGCACTCCCTGTCGGCGGTGCGTACGGCGCTGGCGCTGCCCGATCACGTGCCGCTGATGACGGTGGACGCCCGAAGTCGAGAGTCGGCAAAAGCGGCCCTGATCACCGTCACCGAGTATGCGTTGACCCGCTTGGCGGCGACGGGTTGATGGACGCCCTCGAGGCAGACCGCGAGTTCGACGGGCAGGTTTTTCGCGACGAGGATCTCAGCAGGCTGCGCACCGAACGTGTGGTGTTCACCGAATGTGACTTCACCGGCGCCGATTTGTCCGATTCCGAACACACAGGGTCAGCGTTCCGCAATTGCACGTTCCGCCGGACCTCGCTGTGGCACAGCACGTTTCGGCATTGCAGTTTTCTCGGTTCGACCTTTACCGAGTGTCGGTTGCGGCCTCTGACTCTGGTCGAGGTGGACTTCACGCTCGCCGTGTTGGCCGGAGTGGATCTGCGCAAGACCGATCTGTCGGACTGCCGGCTGCGTGAAACCAGTCTGGTGGGGACCGATCTGCGGCAGGCGGTGTTGGCGAGGGCCGATCTCGGTGGTGCGCGGGTGCAGAACGCCCGATTCGACGATGCGGATCTGCGGGGCGCCCGCGTAGACCCCACCTTCTGGACCACCGCGAAACTGCGCGGCGCCAAGGTCGACATCGAGCAGGCGTTGGCCTTCGCCGCGGCCCACGGTCTTGATATCTCGGGCTGACCGTCACCGCTGCAGCACCGTTGTCTTCGGGTCGACTCGCTCAGAATGGTGGTGGGTCGTCGCCGTAGTCGGGTTCGTGCCATCGGGTGGACGGTTCCCTCGGGCCGGGACTTGGTGGCCGGTGGTCTGTGCGGTGGGGTGGGTTTTCTGATCTGCGTCGTCGGCGGTTGTGTGTGCGTTCGGCGGTGATGGTTCGGGTTCGGTTGTGGGCGCGGGTGTTTCGCCGTCGGGGCATCATGGCGCCGCGCTGCTTGCTGGGGGTGGGTTGGGGTGGGTCACCGGTCCACAGGGTGCCGGTGGGTTGGCAGAGCATGGGGTAGAGCAGCCGGCTGCCGGGGTGGGTGGTGTAGGTGTGGCCGGTGGGTGCGGTCCAGGTGATGGTGCCGTCGGGCAGTGATCTAAGGCACAGGTTTCGATGCGACCGCCTGCCGTCGGGTTTGTACTGGTCACGCCGCTGCGCCACAGTTCCGCGTGGACATAAACTTTTGCACCGTGACATCATGGTGTCATGCCCGAGATCGCCCAAGAGCCCACCTCACGCACCACCGGCTTGACAGTCCGCCTGCCCGCCGAGCTGGCCGACATGCTGAAGAACTACGCCTTCGTTACCGAGACCTCGGCGAACGAAGTGATCAAGCGCGCCCTCTTCGAGTACCTGAAGGTTCATGGCCGGGCCGAGATGATGGAAGCGGCGTTTAACCGCGTCGTCCGCCAGCACAGCGTCGCGCTGGAGAAGCTGGAGAACATGTGATCATCTACTTGGTCTCCGACGATGTAGCCCTGATCAACCGGCGCTTCGTCGGCCCACACCAGCTCCGTGACTTCGGCCTGCTGGATGCAGCCGTCACGCGACCGCAGATGAGCGCCTACGGCAGCGATGCGTTCCCCACCATCCATGAGAAGGCGGCGGCGCTCCTCATGGGCTGGCCCGCTCACACCCGTTCGTGAACGGCAACAAGCGAACGGCGTGGACGGCCACTGCGATGTTCTACATGCTGAACGGATACAACCTCAACGCCGAGGCTGGCGAGATTGTCGGGCTGTGCGTCGATGTCGCGGAGGGTCAGATTGGAGTCCCAGATATCGCCGCAGTCTTGAAGGCATGGGCAGAAGAGTTTCCCGCTACTGACGAGTGGACTGACCTCTAACGTACCGGTGGTCGAACCACCACTTTTCTATTGCGCTTGTTAAGCAACGCTTTTGGCTCCTCTCAGAGCGCCTCGGCCTCGGCCTCTAGGTGCTCGGCCTGGGCGATGAGAACGGCGTAGCGCGCGGCCTCGGGGCTGTCGAAGGTGCCCAGGCATCGCTTGGGCCGCACCGGGTGTGTGGCTTCCCACCGGCCCTTCTTGCCGCGCGACTCCTTGACGTTGGGATAGGGGCCCCGGCGCGGTGGCGGTGAAGGTGGGACATCGTGTCCCACCTCCGGTGAGACCAGATCCACCGGCACCGAGGTGATCTCGATGGGGCACCGTGCGCACCCGTTGGCGCAGTTGCTCACAGCTCGGCCTCGGCCAGCCAGGCGGCGGGGTCGTCGAGGAAGTCGACCGTGCCGTCAGGGTGCACGATGGCGCGCGTCCACCACCGGCACTCGATGCCGTGCCGCGCGGTCTCAGGAATCGCCGAGGCGGGCAGGGAGACCGGGGCGCCGGCGCGGAAGGCGGCCACCCTCGCCGGGTGCGCGGTGTAGGCCGTGCCGGTAGTGGTGTTGACCACGGTGCCGCCGGTGGCCATCGCCCGGCGTTCACGCTCGGCGAGGTCGGCGTAAAGCCCGGCGCGGGGCACTCGGTGGGCCGCCCGTGCCATCAGGCACGCCGGCGGGTCGCCATGTTCTGCCAACGGGTCTGCGCGGCGCGAACATGCCTCGGGCTCTTGGCCGCACCGAGCCCGAGGCTCACCCGTGCCACCAGATCTACGGCGGCTTTCTCGGTGAGCCGGATCTCGGCTGCGAGCGCCACCACGGTGCGGTGCCGGGGCTCGGGCTTGCGGGTCAGCTCGGTGTCGTAGAGGCGGTGCAGCTCCTCGGCGCGGTCGGCGGCGGCCTAGGCGATGACATGGCGCTCGGCCTCGTCCCATTCCAGCTCTCGGCCCACCTCGGTGCTGGCTGCTTTCTGCGCGGCGTCGAGGTCGGCACGCAGCCGGGCCTCGGCGGTCGGGGCGGCTTTCTTCAGCGTCATGCCGTCCCCACTCCAGTTACCAAGCGCGCACGTTCACGTGGAGGCAACGAGCCCCCTTCGCGCGCATCTTGACATGAGGCAACTTGCTGACACGACAGCACACGATCTTGCGCCACCCTGGTGGAGTGGTTGGCCTCTTCGCCGACCGGGGCGGACGGTCCGGCAGGGGCCCGCGAATCACCGCTCGATGGCGCGGGTGACCAGATCGGCGATCACCCGGCAGTAGCCGGGATCGACAAGCCTGTCGCTGTAGAGGGCGTAGGTGTGCAGCGGCGACGTCAGCAACTGGAGCACGATGGTCGGTCTGACGTCGTCGCGGAGCTCACCGCGTTCGGTGGCCCGCCGGAAGATGATCTCGATCGCCTCGACCCGCAGGTGCCAGAACCGCGCTCGGGTGTCGTAATCGGCGGCCTGAGTTTTTGTGTCGACCACCATCATGCGGGCGATCCGTCGTCCCACGGGCTCATTGACATAGGCGGCGAAGGACAGAGTCAGCTCGGTGAGGTCGCCGCGTAGCGATCCGGTGTCGGGCACCGCGATGATGGTTTCGCTGTAGGAGAGCAGCGCTTCGAGGACGAGTTGGCGTTCGCTGTCCCAGGTCTGATGCAGATAGCGGGTGCTCAGCCCCGACCGGTGCGCCACACCTTCCATGCTGAACCGATCCGCGCCCCACTGCTGAAGTTCAGCTAATGCGGCGTGGATTGCAGCATCACGCTGCGACGCATCGGCGTCGGACACCTGATTCCCCCCGGTATGGCCTGCGTGTCGAGCCTACGAGAACCGCGGCGATCTACCGTCGTTTCGGGAATTTTCGTTGCGCAGGGACAGAACCGACGCGCTACAGGAAACTTCTGCGGGTCTGTGTCAGATCTAGGCGGACTTCAACCTGATTCGCCAGCGCACAAAAGCGAGGTAGGCCACGCTGATCACGATCAGCATGCCCATGTCGAACAGCCATGCGCCGGAACTGTGTTCCCAGTGGCGGTCCTGCGGGGTCAGCGGTCCCGGCACCAACCGGATGAGGTCGATCGTCGACGCCGACGCGGCGAAACCCCATCGCGCGGGGGTGAACCACGACATCTGGTCCAGCACGATCCGGTCGGTCACCGGAATCATGCCGCCGGAGAACACCAGCTGGGACATGATCGCGACCACCAGCAGCGGCATGATCTGCTCGGCGGACTTGGCCAGTGCCGACAACGCCAGACCGACCATCGCGGCGGCCACACAGGTCACTGCGATGTCGGTGAACAGTTCCAGACTTCGGTTGCCGAGCAGTGCGCCGCTTTCCACCGCACCCGCACCCCAGCCCTTGCCTGCGATCGCGATCGCCGTGACGATCGCGGCCTGCACGACGGCGAACGCGGTGAACACCACCACCTTGGCAAGCAGATAGGCCGAGGTCGACAGGCCGACGGCCTGCTCACGCCGGAAGATCGCCCGCTCTCCGATCAATGCCCGGATGGTCAGCGCGGTCCCCATGAAGATCGCGCCGACGTTGAGCATGACCAGGATCTGCCCGGGCTCGTTGGGCGCCTCACCGCCCTCCATGGCGGTCTTCGGCACGCCGAACCCGACGTCGCCGGGTACCGACAGTGACAGCACGCCCATGATGAACGGCAGGAGCATCAGGAAGGCGAAGTAGCCGCGGTCGGAGATCACCAACCGGATCTGGCGCCGCGCGATCGTGGACAGCTGACGGCGCAGGCTGGTACGGGTCGGGTTGCCCAGCTCCGACGGCGTCAACGCCGGCGGCTGCGGGGGCGGGGGCCCGTTCTGGGCGAGATAGCGCTGCGCGGCGGCATCGGGATCGCCGGCGACGGAGCTGAAGATGTCGGCCCAGTTCGTCGTGCCCATCGACGGGCCGATCTGGCTCGGCGGTCCGTAGAACGCGGTCTTGCCGCCGGGGGCCAGCAGCAGCACCTGATCGCACACGTCCAGATAGGTCAGCGAGTGGGTGACGACCAGCACGACGCGGCCGGCGTCGGCGAGCTGGCGCAACATGGTCATGACCTGGCGGTCCAGTGCGGGGTCCAGGCCGGAGGTGGGCTCGTCGAGGATCAGCAGGGACGGACCGGTCAGCAGTTCCAGCGCCACCGACGCGCGCTTGCGCTGGCCGCCGGAAAGCTTGTCGACGCGGGTGTCGAGGTGCTTGGTCATTTCGAGCTCTTCGAGCACCTCGTTGACGACCTGCTCGCGGTCGGCCTTC
The DNA here is from genome assembly GCF_054786995.1 of Mycobacterium sp. ZZG. Taxonomy (NCBI): domain Bacteria; kingdom Bacillati; phylum Actinomycetota; class Actinomycetes; order Mycobacteriales; family Mycobacteriaceae; genus Mycobacterium; species Mycobacterium sp. ZZG. The sequence continues at coordinate 133,927 of NZ_JBTBFV010000009.1, read as the reverse complement.
GTGGTGTCGGGCGGCAGCCGCAGCTCGGCGGCGTACATCAGCGCCTGCCTGACGGTGAGCTGCCCGTGCACGACGTCGTCTTGGGGGACCATGCCGATCCGGGAGCGCAGCGAGGCGTATTCGGCGTGCACGTCGTGCCCTTCGAACGACACCTGGCCTGTGGTCGGGTGAGTGTACCCGGCCACCAGGCGCGCGAAGGTCGACTTGCCGGCGCCGGACGGGCCGATCACCGCGGTCAGTGTGCCCGGACGGGCCGACACCGAGATGTTGTCGAGCAGGGTCTTGTTGTTCTCGATGGTCCACGTGACGCCGTGGACGTCGAGGCCACCGGTGGCGGTCGCGGCGGCGGTTTCGGTGCGGCGGACCAGCGTCCCGCCGCGGAACACCAGGTCGACGTTGCCGATGGTGACGGTGTCGCCTTCGGTGAGCATCGCGCTGTCGACGCGCGAGCCGTTGACGAACGTGCCGTTGATGCTGCGGTTGTCGCGGATCTCGGCTCCGCCGGGCGTCGGCACCAGGGTTGCGTGGTGACGCGAGGCCAGCACGTCGGGGATGACGATGTCGTTGTCGGACGAGCGGCCGATCTTGATCGAGCCGGGCGGCGCCTCCGCGGGCCGGCCGGGCCGCAGGATCTTGAGCATGCTGGTGGCGAGGTTGCCGTCGCCGCCGGACCGGGGCGCCGCAGCCGGCCCCATCACGGTCACCGACTCCATCGCCGGAGACGAGATCGGCTGCGGGGCGGGTCGGGACTGCTGAGGCTGCGGGTGCGACGGCGGCCCGGGTGGCCGGGTCGGGTACGGCCGCTGCACCGGCGGACGCGCGGTAGGAGGCGGAGGTTGCGACGGCCACGTCGTGCTGGGCCTGCCGGTCACCGGGACCGCGACCGTCGGGGGTGGCGAGCCGGCCGAGCCCTGGTGGCGGCCGACCTCGAAGACCAGCAGCGGACCGTCGGGATTGCCGATATGGAGCTGTGCGCCGTCGGTGATCTCGGCCGCGGGAACCCGCCTGCCGTTGACGTACATGCCGTTGAGGCTGCCGTTGTCGATCGCCACCCAGCGGCCCTGGTCGAATCGCAGCACCAGATGGGCCCGCGAGATCAAGGGGTGGGCGATCCGGATGTCGGCCCGCAGGTCCCGGCCGACGACGACGTCGTTGCCGGCCGCGAAGGAGCGTGTGGATCCGTCATACCGAACGGTCAGCGCAGGGGTTGCTGGTCGGCTCACGGAGCCGCTCCGGCGGCGACATTGGACATCGCGCGCAACTCTATCGGGTGGCGGTCATGCCGGTACGTGCCACCTGACGGTGTCGATGATCTGTTGCCGCGCTGTTACCTGCTTGTTCTCTACGGCCAGTGGTGCAAGCCGCCGTGCTGGGCATCCCTCCGGTCCCCGCGCCGTGGCGATCATCGCGACACGCCCGTGATCCGGCGACCTACGCCCTCCGGCATGCATGCACTCAGTGAAGGTACGAAATGCGCTGTGAGAGAGGCGGATAGCGTCACTGTTCCGAGATCGGGAGGGGTCGAAGACGCAAGGTGTGCGCAGCCCCCGTGGCGGCTCGACGAATTCTAGGGATTTCTCTCTATTTTAGGGTGGAGCAATGCCGCGGCCCGCCCGATACACCGTCGACGCCCTTCTCGACGCCGCCGCGCAGCTTCTGGCCCAGGACGGTGTCTCCGCGGTGACGATGTCGGCGGTCGCGCGCAGCGCCGGCGCGCCGAGCGGGTCGGTCTACCACCGCTTCCCGTCGCGCGCGGCGCTGTGCGGCGAATTGTGGGTGCGCACCGAGGAACGGTTCCAGGAGGAGCTGATCGAGGCGTTGTCGGTCGACGGCGATGCCCAGCAGCGCTGCGTGAACGGTGCGCTGCGGATCGTGCAGTGGTGCCGCGAGCATCCCGTCGAGGCCCAGGTTCTGCTCGCCGGGCCCAACGAGCTCGGGCTGGGGGAGTGGCCCGACCCGGTGACGGGCCGTCGGAAACGCTTGCAGCGCAAGCTGCGTAAGGTGCTCTCCGAGCTGCCCGACGACCTCGCGCGCGTCAACGCCGCGATCATGGACGTGCCGGCCGCGATCGTGCGGCGTCACCTGCGGGCGCGTCAGAGCATCCCGGCGAGCGCCGATGCGATCGTCGAGGACTGCGCCCGCGCGCTCATCGCCCCGAGCTGACCGGCTTCTGCGTTCCTGGGGAGCCGGTGCGCACGCAGTAGGTGTGGCTGTAGATCGTCGGCATGCACAGGTTGCAGTGGTCGCAGATCGACGTCACGCTGCTGTCGGCGTGAATCCGGTTGAGCAGATCAGGTTCAGCGAGCAGGGCACGCCCCATCGCGACGAAGTCGAAGCCCTCGGCCATCGCGCGGTCCATCGTCTCGCGGTTGGTGATCCCGCCCAGCAGGATCAGCGGCATCGTCAACTCGTCGCGGAATTTCTTGGCGTCCCGCATCAGGTAGGCCTCGTGGTACGGGTACTCGCGCATGAACTTCTTGCCGGTCATCCGGATGCCCCACGACAGCGGGAGTTTGAAGGCCCGGGAGAACTCCTTGACCGGGGCGCCGCCGCGGAACAGGAACATCGGATTGAGCAGCGAGCTGCCCGCGGTCAGCTCGAGCGCGTCGAGGCCGCCGTCCTCTTCGAGCCACTTCGCGGTCTGCAGAGATTCCTCCAGCGGAATGCCGCCCCGCACACCGTCGGACATGTTCAGTTTCGCGGTGACCGCGATCTGATCACCGACGGCGCGTTTGACGGCCAGCACCACGCCGCGGGCCACCTTGGCGCGGTTCTCCAGCGACCCTCCGAATTCGTCGGTGCGCCGGTTGATCAGCGGGGACAGGAACGAGCTGGCCAGGTAGTTGTGACCCAGGTGGATCTCGACCGCGTCGAACCCGGAGTCGATGGCCAGCCGGGCCGCGTTGGCGTGCGCCTCGGTCACCTCGGCGATGTCCTCACGGGTGGCCTTCTTGGCGAACCGCATCGAGAGCGGATTGAAGAACCGCGCCGGCGCCAGGGCCTGGGCCTTGTTGGTGCGCGAGTTGGCCACCGGTCCGGCGTGGCCGATCTGCGCGCTGATCGCGGCGCCCTCGGCATGAACCGCGTCGGTCAGCCTGCGCAGACCCGGCACCGCCTCGGGCCGCATCCACAGCTGCCACCCGTCGGTCCGCCCGCCCGGTGCGACGGCGCAGTACGCGACCGTGGTCATACCGACCCCACCGGCGGCGGGAAGCCGGTGGTAGGTGATCAAATCCTCGGTGACCAGCGCATCCGGAGTCGAGGCCTCGAACGTCGCGGCCTTGATGATGCGGTTGCGCAGGGTCAGCGGCCCCAGCTTGGCCGGACTGAACACATCGGGTGCGACTGTCATGTCGTCGAGCATGCCACGCCCTTGGGGCGGAACAACACTGCCTGTCAGAATGATGCGCGTGGGTGCAATCACTTTGGACGGCAAGGCCACGCGCGACGAGATCTTTGTCGACCTGAGAGAGCGCGTCGCGGCGTTGACCGCTGCCGGCAGGACGCCGGGCCTCGGGACGGTGCTGGTCGGGGACGACCCCGGGTCGCAGGCCTATGTGCGCGGTAAGCACTCGGACTGCGCCAAGGTGGGCATCAACTCGATCCGGCGCGATCTGCCCGCCGACATCTCGCAGGAGACCCTGCTCGAGACCGTCGACGAGCTCAACGCGAACCCCGACTGCACCGGTTACATCGTGCAACTGCCGCTGCCCAAGCACCTGAACGAGAACGCCGCGCTGGAACGCATCGATCCCGGTAAGGACGCCGACGGCCTGCACCCGACGAACTTGGGCCGGCTGGTGCTCAACGAGCCGGCGGCGCTGCCGTGCACCCCGCGGGGCATCGTGCACCTGTTGCGCCGCTACCAGGTGGAGATCGCCGGCGCCCACGTCGCCGTGATCGGCCGTGGCGTCACAGTCGGCCGCCCGCTGGGTCTGCTGCTCACCCGGCGCTCGGAGAACGCGACGGTCACGCTGTGTCACACCGCAACGCGTCACCTGCCCCAGATCACCCGCGAAGCCGACATCATCATCGCCGCGGCCGGGGTGCCGCACATGGTCACCGCCGAGATGGTCCGGCCCGGCGCCGCCGTCGTCGACGTCGGGGTCAGCCGTGACGAAGCCGGAAAGCTCGTCGGCGACGTACATCCGGACGTGTGGGAAGTGGCCGGGCACGTTTCGCCGAATCCCGGCGGTGTCGGTCCGCTGACGCGGGCCTTCCTGCTGACCAACGTCGTCGAGCGCGCCGAGGCACTCGCCGCCTCGTGACCGTCAGGGAGTTCGCGCGCAAGGTGTTCGCCGGGCAGTGGCCCATTTTGGTGGTGGCGCTGTTGCTGACCGCGGCGTTCGTCCTGGTGGCCGCGGGCTTCTGGCGGCGTGGCGCGCTGGTCATGGCCGTCGGGGTCGCCGTCGCGTCCGGGCTGCGGTTGGCCCTGCCCGACGACCGCGCCGGACTGCTGGCGGTGCGCAGCCGCACGGTGGACTTTGTGACCACCGCCTCGGTCAGCGCTGCGATGCTCTACATCGCGTGGACGATCGATCCGCTCGGCACCAGCTGAGCCGGTGTATCAGGTCGGGCGCCGGAGAATGAATTGCCAGGCCCACGGTATGTACTGCATCGGCCGTTCGAGCGCCCTGGCGATCCATCGGACCTTCTGGGGAATGACCTCGGGCGGATAGTTGAAGTTTCGGACGTGCGCGACGTCGAAACCCGCGCGGCCGGCGGACTGCCTGATGTGTTTCATCGTCACGACGTAGAAGTCATGGTTCCAGTGCACCGGCGAGAGCTTCCAGTAGCGGTGCTGCAGGGTGGTGGGCAGCCAACCCATCAGCGGCAGCCGGCTGTGCGACTCGATCAGGAAGTGCGGGTTCGGGATCTGTCCCACCACGACGCCGCCGGGCTTGAGCACCCGGAAGATTTCCCGCAGGCTCGGGTCGCGTTCGTCCGGGGGGATGTGTTCGAAGACGTTGGCGAAGAGCGCGACATCGAAAGTCGCATCGGGGAATTCGAGCCGGCTCGCCCGCGCGGGGTGCAACACGCAGCCATGGGGCGTGACGAGTTCACCGGGCAGCGTCGGGTCGATGCCGGTCCATTTCGGCACGCGGGTCAACTGCCCCATCTGGTCGGTCAATGCTCCCCGCTGGCAACCGATCTCGATGCCGTAGGCCGCGCCGAGCGCACTGAACTCATCGACCAGGCCGGCCAGGCTCTGGCTGAGAACGGCACCGCGTGTGACCCACTCGTCCTCGGTCTGCAGAACCTGGGACCTGACGAATCGGCGCAGACGCCCCAGGTTCGCCGGAACCTTGGTTTCGTCCTCGCCGGCCATCAACTCCAGTGGCCGCTCAGCCTGCTCCCTGCTCTTCAACATTCATTCCCCCGGCTCTGAGTGCGACAATCCTGACGGTTTTTCGTGGTCACGCGGGCTGCATCCGCTGCAGGATCGAAGCCGGCCTGCCCGGAGAGCTCACGCAGGATTCCCGATGTGTTCGCCGGCGTGGACCCGCCGGCGAACCGACTGCACCATGTGGCCGCTCAGTCCCGACTGATGTCCGCGCAAGACCGTGCGCAGCACCCGGATGCCGTCGCTGATCGAATGAAGGTTGGATTTGCCTGCCCGCCGCGGCAGTTCGAGGCTGGGCACCTCGGCGACCCGTAGGCCGGCCCGCATGGCGTGCACGACCATCTCTGCCTCGATCTCGAAGCCGGTCGCGGACAGGGCGAGCGCATCGAGGTAGCGGCGGTGGAACGCGCAGAACCCGTAGCACAGGTCGGTGAGCTCGGCCCGGTACAGCGTGTTGAAGACGCCGAGCAGGAACCGGTTGCCGAGCCGCCGGAATCTGGTGATGTCGAGAGACCCGCCGCCCGGGATGAAGCGCGACCCCTTCACGAAGTCGTAACCGTTGGCGAGGAAGTGCAGGTAGTGCTTGATCTCGTCGGGGGTCATGCTGCCGTCCGCGTCCATCATCACGATGACGTCGCCGGACGCGGCGAGGAAACCGGTCCTCAGCGCGCTGCCCTTGCCGACACCGTCCTGCGGGACCACCATGATGTCCGGCCGGCAACGCTGGGCGGTGACCAGCGTGGCATCCGTGGACTTGCCGTCGACGAGGATGACCTCATCGACGTCGTCGGCGATCTGTTGCAGAACCCACCCGATGTTGCGCGCCTCATTCTTCACGGGGATCACCAGGCTGACGCTCAATGCCTGGGGAATCGCGCGTTCCTTCTTGCTGCGTGCGTCCAGGCGGACCAGTGGGTCGGTCGCCACTCGCGCCATCAACGGCGCGGAATCCTGCACATACTCGTGGGAAATTCGTTGCTCAGTCATTCAAACCCCCCGGTATACCTACTGCATTTTCAGTGAATGACAGTTAATTAGCTGTTTGTGCGCCGTCGTGTCCCGCAGCACTAGACCGGGCTCACGCTAGCATCGCTATTTGCCGCTTGCAATACAGTTCAAAGGACTTTTGTTCGCCGGCAACCCAGGCTTTAACAGGCGCGTAGTCGCAGGAGTAAATATTCGCTGTAGTGCACTCAGCGATGTTGTGTGATTATGCAAGGAATATTGTTTCGAAGAAAACTTGTGATTCGCGCGTGACCTGCGGGTCTGCAAATTCGAATAGCAGTCGTAACGCCCGAATTCGGGGCCGTCCACCGTGTCGGACGGTGGTGTCCGCCAGCGTGTGCCGCGACGTCCCTGCCAGGTAACTGTGAAGGTGGTGTCCGTGCTGATGACGTGCCGACAGAATTCGCGCGCAATCCCTGCCGGCGGTCAGGTGTGGGACCTCACGGCGCGGTGGTGGATCGCCCCTTTTCGGCTTACGGGCTCAGGGCGGCTCAGGCGAGGGTCGCGCGGATACACACCGTGATGTACGGCAGCGCCAGCCCTGAGCTGTTCGCCAGCGCCGGGTGGGTTGCCAGCAGCTCCCGCACCCGGTCCAGGGTCCGGGCTCGCACCTTCTCCGGCGAGGTGATGCAGTAACTGCGCGAGGCCACCAGGTCGACCAGGGCCTGCGGAGTCAGATAACTCGTCCACTCCACCTCGTGGCGCTCTACATCTCTGAAGGCGGCGGGAAGGTCGACCGTCTGAGCGAAGGGATCGACCTCGTGGCCGATGATGTCGCCGAGATCCTTGACCCAGCCCAACCGCTCGTCACGGTTGTTCCACACCAGTCCGAGGCGCCCGCCCGGCCGCAGTACCCGGGCCACTTCCTTGACGGCGCGTTCCGGGTCGAACCAGTGCCATGCCTGCGCGACCAGCACTGCGTCGACGCTGTCGTCGGGCAGGGGGATCTCTTCGGCGGTGCCGAGCAGGGCAGGGGTGTCGGGCAACGACGTGCTCAGCAGCTCCAGCATCTCCGGGATGGGATCCACAGCCACGACGTCCAAGCCGCGCTCGACCAGTCGGGTGGTCAACTTGCCCGTGCCGGCGCCGAGATCCAGGACTTCCAGACGGTTTGAGCCGCCGTCGGGCAGCAACCAGTCGATGGCCTCCGGCGGGTACGACGGCCGCCCCCGTTCGTAGGCGGCCGCCTCCGCACCGAAGGACAGTGAGCGGCGGTCGGGGGAGCCGTTCACCGTGACGCCAGCTCCAGGGTGCGCCGGATCAGCTTGCCCACCGCGTCGGTCTCCACCAGGAAGCCGTCGTGGCCGAATTCGGAGTCCACGACGTCGAGTCCGTCGCAACCGGGAAGTAGCTCGGCCAGCTCGGTCTGCAGGCGCAGTGGGTAGAGCCTGTCGGTGGTGATCCCGCCCACCACCGCGGGCACCGGGCACCCTTGCAGTGCCGCGGCCACCCCGCCGCGGCCGCGCCCCACGTCATGGCTGGACAACGCGTCGGTCAGCGCAACATAGGTGCCGGCGTCGAAGCGGGCCAACAACTTTCGGCCCTGGTACTCCAGATAGCTCTGCACCGCGTACCGACCGCCGGTGGCGGGATCCTCACCGAGCTGCGGGTCGTTGCCGAACCGTTCGTCGAGCTCGGCCTCGCCGCGGTAGGTCAGGTGGGCGAAGCGCCGCGCGATCTCCAGCCCGGACCCGGGGAAGCGCCCCGTGCCGTGATAGTCGCCGCCGCACCAGTTCGGATCGGCTTTGATCGCCGCCACTTGAGTGCTCTGCGTCCCGATCTGATCGGCGGTGGCGCGGGCGCCGACAGCCAGGATCAGTGCCGAACGCACGCTGTGCGGGTGGGCGATGATCCACTCCAAAGCCCTTGCCCCGCCCATGGATCCGCCGATGACCGCGGCGACATCGGTGATCCCGAGCCGTTCCAGGGCGGCCACGTCGGCAGCCACCTGGTCGCGTACCGAGATCGTCGGGAACCGGGATCCCCAGGGTTTGCCGTCCGGGGCGAGTGAGCTCGGGCCGGTCGAGCCGCGGCAGCCACCCAGCACATTGGTCGAGATCGCGCACCACCGGTCGGTGTCGATCGGGGCGCCCGGTCCTGCGACGCCGTCCCACCAGCCCGGGGTCGGGTGGTCGGGTCCGGCGGGGCCGGTGATGTGCGAATCACCGGTCAGTGCGTGCAGTACGACGACGACGTTGTCCCGATTTGGTGAGAGCTCACCCCACCGTTGCACCGCGATGGAGACGTCGTCGACGACCTCGCCGTTCTCCAGGGTCAGCGAACCGATGTCGACGACGCCGATCTCCCCTTCGGGCGGCAACGCCACGCGATCGGTGAGGATGTCCACGATTGTCATCAGAACGACGCCACGGTCTTCGGATCGGCACCGGCTGCGCTGAACGGTTTGGCCGCGGCGAAGCCCTGCTCCAGGTCGGCCAGGATGTCGTCGATGCCCTCGATGCCCACCGCTAGCCGTACCAGACCCGCAGTGACGCCGCTGGCGAGCTGCTCGTCGGAGGACAGCTGCTGATGCGTGGTCGAAGCGGGATGGATCACCAGCGACCGCACGTCGCCGATGTTGGCGACATGGCTGTGCAGGGTGAGCGCGTTGACGAACGCCTTGCCGGCTTCGACGCCGCCGGCCAGTTCGAACGCGAGGACGGCGCCGGTTCCCTTGGGCGCCAGCTTCTTTCCGAGGTCATGCCACGGCGAGGACGGCAGGCCCGCGTAGTTGACCGAGACGACGTCGGGGTGCGCCTCGAGGAACTCGGCCACCCGTTGCGCGTTGGCCACATGACGTTCCATCCGCAGGCTGAGCGTCTCGAGGCCCTGCGCGATCAGGAACGCGTTGAAAGGTGCGGCGGCGCTTCCCAGATCGCGGAGCAACTGCACCCTCGCCTTGAGTGCGTAGGCCGGCGGGCCGAGTTCGGCGAAAACCACGCCGTGGTAGCTCGGGTCGGGTTCGGTGAAGCCGGGGAAGCGGCCGTTGGTCCAGTCGAAGGTGCCGCCGTCGACGATCACGCCCGCGATCGCCGTGCCGTGCCCGCCGAGGTACTTCGTCGCCGAATGCACGACGATGTCGGCGCCGTGGCTCAGCGGTTGGATCAGGTACGGGGTGGCGATGGTGTTGTCGACGATCAGCGGAACCCCGACCTCATGCGCGACACCGGCGACCCCGGGTATGTCGAGGATGTCGATCTGCGGGTTGGAGATCGTCTCGCCGAAGAACGCCTTGGTGTTCGGGCGCGCGGCGGCTCGCCACGAGTCGAGGTCGTCGGGGTTCTCGACGAACGTGACCTCGATGCCCAGCTTGGGCAGCGTGTAGTGGAACAGGTTGTAGGTGCCGCCGTAGAGACGCGGGCTGGAGACGATGTGGTCGCCGTGGTTGGCGATGTTGAGGATCGCAAAGGTCTCCGCGGCCTGCCCGGAGGCCAAAAACAGCGCCGCGACCCCACCCTCAAGCGCGGCGATGCGCTGCTCGACGACGTCCTGCGTCGGGTTCATGATGCGGGTATAGATGTTGCCGGGCTCGGCGAGGCCGAACAGCGCGGCGGCGTGGTCGGTGCTGTCGAAGGTGTAGCTGGTGGTCTGGTAGATCGGCAGCGCCCTGGCGTTGGTTGCGCTGTCGGGGCTCTGACCTGCGTGCACCTGTTTGGTCTCGAACGACCAATGTGCGGTGATGTCGGACAACGTGATGCTCCTCCACGAAACAGGGGGCCCGTTTCACGGCGGACCCGCGCTTGCCTTATAGCCGTGTGCGGCTACTCAACCTGGTCGTCTCCCGGGGCACCCCACCGCGGTTGGAGGGTTGCCGGCCAGCAAGCCGGGGCTTGACGCTGGCGCTCATGACCGTGTCAGAGAGTATCGCACCCGGCTGTGCGGGTGCCACCGCCCGTCGCGGAAGCGGCGGATCAGCCTTCCCGTCGCGGAAGCGGCGAATCAGCCTTCCCGTCGCGGAGCGGCGAAATCAGCCTTCCCGTCGCGGAGCGGCGAAATCAGCCAGTCGTGCGCTCCGGGTCGATCTGCTCGTCGAGGAAGTCGCGGATCAGGTCGGTGATGCGTTCCGGCGCTTCGAACATCGGGATGTGGCCGACGCCGTCGAGTTCGGTGTAGCGGGTGCTCCTGGGCAGGTGTTTGCGGAAGTGGTTCACGAACCGCGGGTGCGGCAGCACGCGGTCCTTCTCGCAGATCACCATGTGCGTCGGGGTCTTGGTGTCGGTGAGCTCCATCAGCCCGGGCAGCAGCAGCGCCTTGACCAGCAGCTGGTAGTAGGCCGCGCAGTGGGTGACGTCATCGATGATGTCGAGGAGGTCGGCGTCGGTGATGCCGTCCGGGGTGGCGCTGACCGGCACGCTGGCCAGCGCGCGCGCACCGGGCAGCCGGGCCGCGCGCGCGCCGAACATCTTGGCGACGATCCACACCGGGGCGCCCATGAGGAACTTGAACACGATCTCGTATTTGGGCAGCGACCACCGGTGCCATCCGCCGGCGGGGGCGATCGCGGTGAGCGAGCGGGCTCGACCGCGGCGCTCGAGTTCGAAGGCCACCCAGCCGCCCAGCGAGTTGCCGACGATGTGTGCGGTCTCCCAGCCCAGTTCGTCCATCCGGCGTTCGACGTCGTCGGCGAGTTCGGCGGTGTCGAGGAAGAACCGCGCCTTCACCCCGCCGTTGTGCCCCGGCATGGTGGGCGCAAGCACCTCGTAGCGGCCGGTCGCCGGTGCCGCCGGGTTGGCCGGGTCGACCCCGGCCAGCTGGGCTGCGACGTTCTTCCACACGTTCTGCGACATCGTGAACGGGTGCAGTAGCAGGACAGGCTCCCCTGATCCGAGGTGGATCGGCGCGCGAAGGCTCATAGGGCCCGACGATAAAGGTGATACCGGCGGTACCGCAAGGACGCCGTCGGGACGCGCTCGGTTAAGGTCAGCGGCCGTGACGGGTCCCATCACGCTCAGCACCATCAACGTCAACGGCATCCGCGCCGCGGTCAAGCAGCGCTCCCCGGAGAACCTCGGGCTGCTCGCCTGGTTCAAGGAGACGGCGTCGAACGTGGTGTGTCTGCAGGAGACCCGCGCCGACGACGAGCAGCTGGCCGAGGCGCTGGCCCCCGTGCTGGCCGACGGCTGGCACCTGGCGTCGGCGGCGCCGCACGTGAAGGGCCGCAACGGGGTGGCGGTGCTGTCCCGCACACCCCACGATGACGTTCGGATCGGCTGCGGGGCAGGGGAATTCGCTGCTCACGGCCGCTACATCGAGGTGGACACCGCCGGGGTGACGGTGGCCAGCGTGTACGTGCCGACCGGTGAGGCCGAAACGGACCGCCAGCTGGAGAAGGAACGGTTCATGGCCGCGGTGGCCGAGCGGATGTCGGTGCTGCTGGCGGAGTCGGCCCGCCCCGGTCGGCAGGCGGTGCTATCGGGCGACTGGAACATCGCCCACACCGAGAACGACATCAAGAACTGGAAGGGCAACGTCAAGAAGGCGGGATTCCTGCCGCAGGAACGCCAGTGGCTCAGCGATCTGTTGTCAGCCGGCTGGGTGGACGTGGTGCGGCGGGCCCACCCCGATGTCGCGGGTCCCTATGCGTGGTGGTCGTGGCGCGGCAAGGCGTTCGACAACGACGCGGGGTGGCGTATCGACTACCAGCTGGCCAGCCCGGGTCTGGCCGAGCGCGTCACGTCCGTCGTCACTGAACGCCCCGCCGCGTACGCGCTGCGGTGGTCCGACCACTGCCCGGTGACGGTCCGCTACGGGTGATTCCGCTCAGCAACCGGTCCGATTCGGCTCGGGGAGGGCGCCCTCGAGCGCGGTGCGGACCACGTCGTGGACCCGCGGATCCCACGTCAGCCCCGTCTCCCACGGCATGCCGGCCTCGTTCGAGACGTAGATGCTGTGGGTGTCGTCGAACGTGAAGCAGCGCCGCTGGGTAAGCACGCGGTCGCTGACGTCGACGGCCAGCGCGCTGGATGCCGCCACGATGCCGTCGTTCGGCCAGACCCTGGGGTTGACCGGCCCGGGCCGGGTGAACCGGTCACCGGCGATCAGCGTCACCGGGATGTCGTCGAGCACGCCGGCCTGGAACTCGTTCCAGCCGTTGGGTCCCATCAGATAGCGCTGGTCGACTTCGCGGCCGGAGCCGGTCATGAGCCCATCCACCTCGGCCTTCATACCGTCCATGGCGGATTCGCAGAACGCGTCGCCGAGGCAGTCCGACCTGGGTGTGATGCCGTTGGCGTAATCGGACAGGTAGGACCCCTGCCACGGGGTGCCGATGGTGGTCAGCGACCTGATGCGCAGCGCAGACCCGGTGTGCTGCAGCACCCGGAAGGCTGCCCGCGAATACAGCCCGCCCATGGAATGACCGACCATGTCCAGTTCCCGGACGCCGTACTCGTCGTGCAGATGGTTCAGAAACCGCGCCAGATGCTCACCGGCGAGGTCGATGCTGCCGGTCGAGTCGACGGTCATCACGTCGGACAGGGTGACGGCGCAGTCGCCGAATGCCCCGAACCCGGCCTGATCGACTGCCGGCCCGCGGCCGGTAGTCGCCGGGGACGTGAAGACCCGGTAGCCGTGGCCCAGCAGGTACTCACGCAGTGCGGTGTCGGTGTTACCGGCTGCCAGCCTGGATGTGCAGGCCCGTTCCGGGGTGGTGAACGGGCTCACCGCGGCGCCGCCGGACACGATCACCACCGCACGTCCGTCGGGGTGCGGTGCGCTGTGGGCGCTGCCGGCGCCCAGCAGCGCCGCGATCAGCAAGACCGCGACGGTGACTGCCAACGTGCGCACTGACTCTCCTGACGACGGCGTGAATGTGTGCCGGATGGTAGCGGGGCGGCACGGGTAAACCCGGGAGGCCGGTTCTGAGAAGATGGGTGTCACCATGAGCAACACAGCCAGGCCCGTCGTTTTCTCGGGCGCGCAACCCACGTCTGACTCCCTGCATCTGGGCAACGCGCTGGGCGCGGTCAGCCAGTGGGTGAGCCTGCAGGACGGCAACGACGCGTACTTCTGCGTCGTCGACCTGCATGCGATCACCGTCGCGCAGGACCCGCAGACGTTGCGGCGCCGCACGCTGGCCACCGCGGCCCAGTACCTCGCGCTCGGCGTGGACCCGCAGCGGGCGACCGTGTTCGTGCAGAGCCATGTCCCCACGCACTCCGAATTGGCTTGGGTGCTGGGCTGTTTCACCGGTTTCGGGCAGGCGGCGCGGATGACTCAGTTCAAGGACAAATCGCAGAAGCAGGGCGCCGACTCGACCACTGTCGGACTCTTCACCTATCCGGTGCTGATGGCCGCCGACGTGCTGCTCTACGACACCCAGCTGGTGCCGGTCGGCGAGGATCAGCGTCAGCACCTCGAGCTCGCCCGCGACCTCGCGCAGCGGATCAACGCCCGGTTCCCGGACACGTTCGTCGTACCCGAGGCGATGATCCCGAAGGCCACCGCCAAGATCTACGACCTGCAGGATCCGACGGCCAAGATGAGCAAGTCGGCCGACAGCGACGCCGGGCTGATCAGCCTGCTCGACGATCCGGCCAAGACCGCCAAGAAGATTCGGTCGGCCGTCACCGACAGCGAGCGCGAGATCCGGTTCGACCGCGAAGCCAAACCGGGGGTGTCCAACCTGCTGACCATCCAGTCCGCGGTGACGGGCGCGGACATCGACAAGCTCGTCGACGGGTACGCCGGCCGCGGGTACGGCGACCTGAAGAAGGAGACCGCCGAGGCGGTCGTCGAGTTCGTCACGCCGATCAAGAACCGGGTGGACGAGTTGCTCACCGATCCCGCGGAGCTGGAGAGCGTGCTGGCCAAGGGTGCCGAGCGGGCCCGTGAGGTGTCTGGACAGACGCTGCGCCGGGTATACGACCGGCTAGGGTTCCTGGCAGCTCGCTAATCGACGAGGGGGTCGGATGACAGTGCAGCCCGTGCCGGCCGAGTCCGAGGAGAAGAAGCCCGGGCTCCTGGACCGGTGGCGTGCGCGGATGCCCTGGTTCGACCATGTGATGCGCGCCCAGCAGCGCTACAACGACTCCAATGGTGACTTCTACGCGGCGGGCATCACCTATTTCACGATCTTCGCGCTGTTCCCGCTGCTGATGCTCGGTTTCTCGATCGGCGGGTTCGTGCTGGCCAACCAACCCGAGTTGCTCGCGGTGGTGGAGGATCGCATCCGCTCGTCTGTCAGCGGGAACCTCGGTCAGCAGCTCATCGAGCTGATGGACTCGGCGATCGAGTCGCGCGGCACCGTCGGAGTCATCGGTCTGGCGACGGCGGCATGGGCCGGGCTGGGATGGATGGCCAACCTGCGGGAGGCGCTCAGCCAGATGTGGGGGCTGTACCGCGACGAGCGGCCCGGCTTCCTCAAGACCAAGCTGTCGGATCTGGTGGCATTGCTGACCACGTTCGCCGCGATCATCGTCACGCTCGCGCTGACCGCACTGGGCAACACCTCGGTGATGGCCGACGTGCTGGACCGGCTCGGAATCGAGGACGCCCCGGGCCTGAACCTGATGCTGCGCATCGCCTCCATCGTCGTGGCGGTGCTGGTCTCGTGGATGTTGTTCACCTACATGATCTTCCGGTTGCCGCGCGAGTCGGTGAGCTTCCGCAGCAGCGTGCGGGCCGGGCTGATCGCGGCGGTGGCCTTCGAGATCTTCAAGTTCTTCGCGACGGTGTATCTGCAGCGGGTGCTCACCGGCCCCGCCGGTGCGACGTTCGGCCCGGTGCTGGGCCTGATGGTGTTCGCCTACATCGTGTCCCGGCTCATCCTGTTCGCCACCGCGTGGGCGGCGACGATGCCCGAGAACATGACCGAGGAACCGGTGCCCGCCCCGGGGCCCGCGGTCATCAACAACCGGATCCTCGAGCGCCCGAATCTGCCGGTGTGGCAGGCAGCGGCCGCGGCTGCCATGGGAGCCCTTGGCGCGCTGGTTCTTTCGCGCCGGCTTAAGCCTTAACGGGCGGGCCGGCGGTTCACCGCGCGTGCGGCCATGATCAAGCTGAGCACGATGACCGCGCCGATCACCCCGACGCCGACCCGCACGGGCATCGCGTCGACGTCGGGCAGCACCGCGTTGGCGTTGGCGGTCGCGGCGGTGGCGGGATCGGGCCGGATCACGCCGAGCGACGGGTCCGGTTCGATGAGCGTGCCGACCTTGGTGCCTGCAGCGACGGCGAAGCCGTAGTCGAGCAACCGGGCCGCCTGCTCCCACGGCGCAATCGGCTGCCGGGTGCCGCGCAGCAGCACCGCCATCAGCCGACGGCCGTCGCGGGTGGCGGCGCCGACGAATGTCTGGCCGGCGTCATCGGTGTAACCGGTCTTGCCGCCGAGGGCGCCCGGGTAGTTCGCCAGCAGCTTGTTGTCGTTTTCGATGGGGTAGCCGGCGCCGTCGCGGCCGGGGAAGGTCGATGAGCGGGTGGCCACGATGTCGCTGAACACCGGGTTGCTCCAGGCGTACCGGTAGAACAGCCCCATGTCGTAGGCGGAGGTGCTCATGCCGGGGCCGTCCAGCCCGGACGGGGTGGCCACCCGGGTGTCGCGCGCGCCGAGCTTGTTCGCCAGCGCGTTGAGCTTGGTCAGGGTGGTCTCCATGCCGCCCATCTGCATGGCCAGCGCGTGCGCGGCGTCGTTGCCCGAGTACATCAGCAGTCCGTGCAGCAGGTCGTTGATCGAGTAGAACCCGCCCGGACCGACGCCCACCTTGGTGCCTTCCTGGGCCGCGTCCTCTTCGGTGCCCGGGACGACCTTGTGCAGCGGCAGGTCGTTGATGGCCTGCATCGCGGTCAGCACCTTGATGACGCTGGCGGGCCGGTGCCGGCCGTGCGGGTCGCGGGCGGCGATGACGTCACCGGTGTCGAGATCGGCGACCAGCCACGCCTCGGCGGAGACGTCGCCGGGCACCGGCGGAGATCCGGGGGCGGTGATCACACCGCACCCGGACAGCGCGTCGCCGCCCATGGGTTTGGCCGGCACCGGCAGCGGGCCGGGCGTCGGGTCGCCGGGTTTGGGAACCTCGGACGCATCCACCGCCGGTGGCGTCGTCTCCCGGTACGGACACACGTTCGCCTCAGGTGCCGGCTGCGCGGCCGCGACGGGCGCCAGCGTCAGCATCGCAACGCTGACCAGCGCAGATGCCCGCGTCAGGACTGTCCGTAGAGTCGCCATCGTCTGGGCAGATTAGGCGATCGGGCAGGTCGTAGCCGGGAGCCACGCGGTGACGGATGTGGTTGGAGTTTCAGATGTGACTCGCCGGGGTAGGGGTCGTCGGCCGCGGAACTAGGCTGGGTGCCACCTCGGAAACCGCGCGAAGGGCGGGCATGTTCGTTCTTGTTCTCGGCTCGATCCTGGCGTTGATGCACCTCTACGTGTGGAAGCGGATGGTCAAGGACACCACCGCCCGCGGTCCCGCCCGGTGGCTGTTGTCCGGCCTGGTCGCGACGCTGTTGCTGCTCGTGCTGGCGGCGTTGCTCGTGCCCCGGGTGTTCGGTGTCGCGGAGTCCGGCTGGCTGGCCTGGCCGGGCTACCTGTGGTTCGGCCTGGTCGTCTACCTCTTCCTGACCCTGCTGGTGCTCGAGCCGGTGCGGCTGGTCCTGCGCCGGTGGGCGCGGCCCGCACCGGCAGCCGACGAGGCTCCGGCGGTCGATCGCAGGATGTTCCTGGCCCGTGCGTCGGCGGTGGCCGCCGGCGCCGCGGCCGTCGGGTTGGTCGGCACCGGTGTGGCCACCGCGGTGAAGCCGCCGCAACTGCTGCGGGTCCCGGTCCGGTTACCGAGGCTGGACCGGGCGTTCGACGGCTACCGCATCGCGGTGGTCTCGGACATCCACCTCGGCCCGCTGCTGGGCCGGGCGCACACCGAGCGCATCGTGCGGATCATCAACGAGACCGAGCCCGACCTGATCGCCGTGGTCGGCGACGTGGTGGACGGCACCGTCGCCGAGCTGGGAGCGGCCGCGGCACCGCTGCAGGACCTGCAGTCCCGCGACGGCGCGTTCTTCGTCACCGGCAACCATGAGTACTTCGTCGAGGACACCGCGGAGTGGATCCGCGAACTGGAACGGCTCGGGCTGCAGCCGCTGCGCAACGAGAACACCCGTATCCGCCGCGGCACAGCCGCGTTCGACCTGGCCGGGATCAACGACATCGCCGGCGAGCAGCGGTCCGATCCGCCCGATCTCGACCTCGCGCTGGACGGCGTGAACCCCGGCGACCCGACCGTCCTTCTGGCCCACCAGCCGGTCGCGGTCGCCGGCGCCGCGGAGCGCGGGGTCGATCTGCAGCTCTCCGGGCACACCCACGGCGGCCAGATGTGGCCGTTCCACTACGCCGTCGCACTGGCCCAGCCCGCGCTGGCCGGGCTGTCCCGGGTGGGGGACACGCAGCTCTACGTCACCCGTGGGGCCGGCTTCTGGGGGCCGCCGGTGCGGGTGGGCGCCCCGCCGGACATCAGCCTGCTGGATCTGCGCGCCGACGGGGTTTGACGGCCGAAGTCTCGGGTACATCTCAGCCAACTCCGACGGTAACGCTCAGGTGCGATCAGCAACCTGGAGTGACCAGGACTTCCGCGGGAGGAGCGACGATGGCCCCGAATACGGCGACCAAGAGCGCGTCCGTGGTGCGGCTCGACACCCACCCGGCGTTCTGCGCGGCCGAGCGCCGCTCCCGCGAGTTCGAGGAAGCGATGCGCAGGCATCCGGCGTCCCAGTCCCGGCTGCCGGTCCGAATGCCACCGTCTGCCCCGCCCCTGCGGCGGGTGTAGACGCGCGGAAGGGGCGCCTCTGGTGGTGGGGGCGCCCCTTTTTCGCGCCCGGGCCGGCTACGAGGTGAACAGGCGGGCACTGACCTCGCGCATCTCGACCTTGCGGATCTTGCCCGTCACCGTCATCGGAAACTCGTCGACGACGTGCACGTAGCGCGGGATCTTGTAGTGGGCGAGCTTGCCGGAGGCGAAGTCTCGCAGCGCGGCGGCGTCGAGGGCGGGGCGACCCGGCCGCATCCGGATCCACGCGCACACCTCTTCGCCGTACCGGTCGTCGGGCACCCCGACCACCTGGGCGTCCTCGATGTCGGGGTGGGTGTACAGGAACTCCTCGATCTCGCGCGGGTAGATGTTCTCCCCGCCGCGGATCACGACGTCCTTGATGCGCCCGACGATGTTGCAGTACCCGTCCGGCCGCATCACGGCCAGGTCGCCGGTGTGCATCCAGCCGTCGGCGTCGACCGCCTGGCGGGTCTTCTCCTCGTCGCGCCAGTAGCCGAGCATCACCGAATACCCACGCGTGCAGAACTCGCCGGGGCTGCCGCGCTCGACGACCTCGCGGGTCTGCGGGTCGACGATCTTGATCTCGACGTGCGGGTGCACCCGCCCGATCGAGGCCGTCCGCCGCTCCAGGTCGTCATCGATGAGGGTCTGGCACGACACCGGGGACGTCTCGGTCATGCCGTAGGCGATCGAGACCTCGGACATGTGCATGTCTTCGACGCAGCGCTTCATCACCTCGACCGGGCACACGGCGCCGGCCATGATGCCGGTCCGCAGCGACGACAGGTCCCGCTCGGCGAAGTCCGCGCGGTTCTGCATCGCGATGAACATCGTGGGCACGCCGTAAACCGCGGTGCACCTTTCGGTTTCGATCGCACGGAGGGTCTGGTCCGGATCGAACGCCGGCCCGGGGATCACCATCGTCGCGCCGTGCGTGGTGCAGCCGAGGTTGCCCATCACCATTCCGAAGCAGTGGTAGAACGGCACCGGGATGCACAGCCGGTCGCCGGGTTGCAGCCGGATCTGCTCGGTGACGAAGTAGCCGTTGTTGAGGATGTTGCGGTGCGACAGCGTCGCACCCTTCGGGAACCCGGTGGTTCCGGAGGTGTACTGGATGTTGATCGGGTCCCGGTTGGACAGCGCGGCGCCACGGTCCCGCAACTGCGCGTCGTCGATCCGGTCGCCGCCGGCGCGCAGACGGTCCCAGTCATCGGTGCCGATGAACAGAACCCGTTGGAGTGCAGGGACTTCCGGACGTACTTCATCGACCATCGCGACGTAGTCCGAGGTCTTGAACGCGGTGGCCGAGATCAACGTGGCCACGCCGGACTGCTCGAGCACATAGCGCAGTTCGTGCGTGCGGTAGGCGGGGTTGATGTTGACCAAAATCGCGCCGATCTTCGCCGTCGCGTACTGCACGATCGTCCATTCCGGACAGTTCGGTGCCCAGATGCCGACCCGGTCCCCGACGTCGACACCGAGAGACATCAAACCCTTTGCCACCGTGTCGATCTCGCGGTCCAGCTCGGCGTAGGTCCAGCGTCGGCCGCCGGCGACGTCGACCAGCGCCTCGAGGTCGGGATACGCCGCGGCGATCCGCTCGAAGTTCGCGCCGATCGTCTCCTCCAGGATCGGGGTGTCGGTCGGGCCGGCGTCGTAGGCCACACTCATCACTGCACCAGATCCTCGTAGCGGTATTCGGTGGCGATCGGCCGGCCTGCGCCGTGCGCGTCCTCCTCGCGGCGACGCAGCTCGACGCGGCGGATCTTGCCGGAGATCGTCTTGGGCAGCTCGAAGAACTCGACCCGGCGCACCTTCAGGTACGGGGCGAGGTGATCGCGGGAGTACTCCAGGATCGACCTGGCCGTGTCGGCGTCGGCGGTCCAGCCCTCGGCCAGGCTGACGTAGGCCTTGGGCACGGCCAGCCGGGTGTCGTCGGGCTGCGGGACCACGGCGGCTTCGACGACCGCCGGGTGCTCGATGAGCACGCTCTCCAACTCGAATGGCGACACCTTGTAGTCCGACGACTTGAACACGTCGTCGGTGCGGCCGATGTAGGTGATGTAGCCGTCGGCGTCGCGGCAGGCGACGTCGCCGGTGTGGTAGTAGCCGTCCCGCATCACCAGCGCGTTGCGGTCGTCGTCGCCGAGATATCCGGTCATCAGGTTCAGTGGGGTCTGGCCGAGGTCCAGGCAGATCTCGCCTTCCTCGGCGAGCTCACCGGTCAGCGGGTCCACCAGCACGACCGGCACACCGGGCATCGGGCGGCCCATGGACCCGGCCTTGACCGGCTGGCCCGGGGTGTTGCCGATCTGCAGCGTGGTCTCGGTCTGGCCGAACCCGTCGCGGATGGTCAGGCCCCAGGCCCGCTCCACGGCGCTGATCACCTCGGGATTCAGTGGTTCCCCGGCGCCGAGCACCTCGCGCAGCCCGGGCGGGCACTCACCCAGGTCGGCCTGGATCAGCATCCGCCACACCGTCGGCGGCGCGCAGAACGTGTTGACGCCGGCCCGGCGCATCTGGTGCAGCAGCGCCGAGGCGTCGAAGCGGCGGTAGTTGTAGACGAAGATCGTGGCCTCGGCGATCCATGGCGCGAAGAAGCAACTCCACGCGTGTTTGGCCCAGCCCGGCGAGCTGATCGCCAGGTGGACGTCGCCGGGGCGCACGCCGATCCAGGCCATCGTGGTCAGGTGCCCGACGGGATAGCTGATCTGGGAGTGCTCGACGAGTTTGGGCCTGCTGGTGGTGCCGGAGGTGAAATACACCAGCAGCGGGTCTTCGGCGGCGGTCTGCGGGTCGTGCGGCCCGGCAGGCTCGACGGCGGCGGCGTCGGCATAGGACTGCCAGCCCGGCACCGCGTCGCCGACGACGATCCTCACGTAATCGCCCGGCACGTCGGCGAACTTGCCCGAGTCGGCGGCATTGGCGATCACGAAGCCGGCCCCGCCGCGGGTGATGCGGTCGGCGAGGTCCGCTGGTCCCAGCGCGCCCGTGGTGGGCATGATGACCGCGCCCAGCTTGGCCACCGCCAGCATCGATTCCCACAGTTCGACCTGGTTGCCCAGCATCAGGATGACGCGGTCGCCCCTGCTCACGCCGAGCTTGCGCAGCCACGACGCCACCTGGTCGGACCGGCGCGCCATCGTGTCGAACGTGACCTGGCGCTCGGCGCCGTCCTCGTCGACGATCCACAGGGCGACGCGGTCGTTACCGCGCGCGATCTCGTCGAACCAGTCGGTGGCCCAGTTGAACGTACCGGTGATCCGCGGCCACTCGAAGGTCTCCACGGCCTTGTCGTAATCGGCCATGACGTCGACGAGGCGGTCGCGTGCGCTACGGAAGAGATCGGTGTTGCTCGCCATGCCTAATAGGATCTAGGTCACAGTCGTCCGTCCACCACCCCCGAAAGAGGGTAGAGCCCAGTGCCCGTCCCGTCGTCATTGCTGCGACCCCGTGACGCCGACGCGGTGCGCGCGGAGTTGCGCCGTATCGCGGTGCTCGGTGACGTCCCGGTGCTGTTCGGCGGCGAGGTGCACGGCGACACCCTGCTGATCACCGAGTACCACGGAGTGCGCACCGGCGGGCTGCGCGGACTGGCGGTGCGGTCGAACTCGGGGCTGGGCGGGGCCAGCATGGTTGCCGGCCGTCCGCTGGCGGTGGCCGACTACCGCAACGCGTCCAGCATCACCCACGACTACGACGGACCGGTGCTGACGGAGGGCATCCAGTCGGTGCTGGCCGTACCGGTGCTGGTCGACGGGCGGACCCGGGCGATGCTGTACGGCGCGTACCGCACCGGCGCGCCGGTCGGCGGCAGGGTGGCCGACATGGTGGTGGACGCCGCGCGGCGGCTGAGCGAGGAGTTCCGGATCCGCGACGAGGTGGACCGCAGGCTGCGGTTGCGTGACGCGCACGCGGCCAACCTCGGTGACGGTCTGGTCGGAGCCGAGCGGATCCGCGAGGTACACGCCGAGCTGCGGCGGCTGGCCGTCGACGCGCCCGCAGAGCTGCAGGACAGGCTGCGCGAGCTGGCCGAGAAGCTGTCCGGCGAGGCTGACGAGACCGGCGCCGCACCGCTCACCCCGCGCGAGCTCGACGTGCTGGCACAGGTCGCCCTCGGGTGTACCAACGCCGAGGCAGCGCAGCGTCTTTCGCTCAAACCCGAGACTGTGAAGAGCTATTTGCGCAGTGCGGCCACCAAACTGGGCACCCGCACCCGCTACGAAGCGGTGTCGAAGGCACGGCGGCTACGCCTGATCCCCTGACCCCCCGCCGAAATCGCATTCCACGCGCGTCAAGTCGCGATTCAGCCACGTGGAATGCGATTTCGGCGGGAGTCAGAGGGCGATCCAGCCGAGGTTGGGGGAGCCGATGCTGCCCATCCACAACCGGCCGCCGCCCTCGACCAGGCCGGTCACCATGCTGAATCGGGGATGGGTGGTGCGCATGCCCGCGACGGCCTGCCCGCTGTCGGGATCGAACGCCACCACCCACACCACAGCCTTCGGCTTGGGTTGCAATCGGGAGGGTAACCGCCACAGCGCCTTTCGGAGGATGGGCGGGCCGGCCGCGAGCCGGTCGGCCAACGGGTTGGCCGGGGTCACCATCGCACACCAGATGCGGCCGTTCGCGCCGGTGGACAGATTGTCCGGCATCGCCGGCAGATTCACCGCCAACGGTGTCACAGTGCCGGCTTTCGGCCCGGTCAGCCAGTACTTCGACAGCCGGCGGCCCTGGGTCTCGGCGAACACCAATGCCGAGCCGTCGGCGGTCGGCGTCAACCCGTTCGCGAAGTACAGCCCGTCGACGAGCGTGGTGACCGTGCCGTCGGGGTCGAGTCGGTGCAGCGCCCCACGGCCGCGGGCCTCCAGGATCGCCCCGAGGTAGTCACCCACGGTGAAGGCCGATGTGGACTCCGTGAAATAAACTGTGCCGTCGGCTGTTTCAGTGACGTTCGAGCAGAAGATGAGCCGACGTCCGTCGATCGAATCCACCAGTGTCTCGACGGGCCCGCTCATGGTGTCGACGGCCAGCAGTCCGCGCGGGCTGTCGGCCACCAGCTATCGTCCGTCGCCGCCGAACGCCAGTCCCAGCGGGCGGCCACCGGTGTTCGAGACCACCTCGGGTGAGGTTCCGTCGGGCCGCAGCGCCACGATGCCGCCGTCCAGCGCGCCGGTCCACAGATTGCCGTCGGCGTCGACGACGACGTCCTCCGGTTCGCCGCCCGGCACCGGCACCAGCGTGAGATCGGCGGGCCCGAACTCCGGCAGCGGTTGTACCGGCGGCGGCTGCCACCGCACCGGGTCGATCGACGGCTTCGGCGTCTGCATCATGCCGACCTTAGCGTCCGGACCTGGAAAGGTGCGCAGCGAGAACCTCGGCCGAAATCGCATTCCACGCGGTTCCTCCTCGGGATGTGCCGCGTGGAATGCGATTTCGGCGCGGCGGTTTACATACGGGCCGACGCCTCGCCGAGCACGCCGCGCAGCACGTCGTAGATCGCGTCGAACTCGGCCTGCCCGGAGATCAGCGGCGGGGCCAGCTGCACCACTGGGTCGCCGCGGTCGTCGGCACGGCAGTACAGGCCGGCCTCCCACAGCGCCGGGGTGAGGAAGCCACGCAGCAGCCGCTCGGACTCCTCGTCGTTGAACGTCTCCTTGGTGGCCTTGTCCTTGACCAGCTCGATGCCGTAGAAGTAGCCCTCGCCGCGGACGTCGCCCACGATCGGCAGGTCCAGCAGCTGCTCCAGCGTCGCGCGGAACGCCGGTGCGTTCTGCTTGACGCGGTCGTTGAGCCCTTCACGCTCGAAGATGTCGAGGTTGGCCAACGCCACCGCCGAGGACACCGGGTGCCCGCCGAAGGTGTAGCCGTGCCCGAACACGGTCTGGCCGTCGTTGAACGGTTCGAACAGCCGGTCGCTGGCGATCATCGCGCCGATCGGGGAGTAGCCCGACGTCAAGCCCTTGGCGCAGGTGATGATGTCCGGTACGTAGTTGAAGTCGTTGCACGCGAACATCGAACCGATGCGCCCGTAGGCGCAGATCACCTCGTCGGAGACCAGCAAGACGTCGTACTCGTCGCAGATCTCGCGGACCCGCTCGAAGTACCCGGGCGGAGGCGGGAAGCAGCCGCCCGCGTTCTGCACCGGCTCGAGGAAGACGGCGGCGACGGTGTCTGGCCCCTCGAATTCGATGGCCTCGGCGATCCGGTCGGCGCAGTAGCGGCCGAAAACCTTTTCGTCGTGCGCATATTCGGCGGGCGCACGGTAGAAGTTCGTGTTCGGCGCGCGAAACCCGCCGGGCACCAACGGCTCGAACGGCGCCTTGAACGCGGGGATGCCGGTGATGGACAGGGCGCCCTGCGGGGTGCCGTGATACGCGATCGAGCGGGACACCACCTTGTGCTTGCCCGGCTTGCCGGTCAGCTTGAAGTACTGCTTGGCCAGCTTCCACGCGCTCTCGACGGCCTCGCCGCCACCGGTGGTGAAGAACACCCGGTTCAGGTCCCCGGGCGCATAACCCGCCAGCCGTTCGGCCAATTCGACCGCGGTGGGGGTGGCGTAAGACCACAGCGGAAAGAACGCCAACTGCTCGGCCTGCTTGGCGGCGGCCTCGGCGAGCTCCTTGCGACCGTGGCCGACCTGGACCACAAACAGGCCCGAAAGGCCGTCGATGTACTTGCGGCCCTTGTCGTCGAAGATGTGCACACCCTCGCCGCGGGTGATGATCGGAGGGGTGATACCTGCGCCGTGGCGGGCGAAGTGACCCCACAGGTGGCGGTTGGCCTTGGCGGCCAGCTCGGTGCCCGCCTTCTGTTCGGTTTCAGAAATGATCGTCATCGTGTACCCCAATTGTATTGCTGCTTAACAAGTTTCAGATAAACAAGGGTTTCGGTGGATATCACTCCCGGTATGGCGCGGATCTGCGTGTTCAGCAGTTCCAGTAAATGGTCGTCGTCTTCGCAGACGACCTCGGCGATGGCGTCGAACGAGCCGGCGGTCAGCACGACGTAGTCGACCGATTCCATCGTGGCGAGCTTCTCGGCGATCTTGGTGGTGTCCCCGGTGCACTTGATACCGATCATCGCCTGTCGGGCGAATCCCAGTTGCATGGGATCGGTGACGGCGACGATCTGCATCACCCCGGCGTCGACCATGCGCTGCACCCGCTGACGCACCGCGGCCTCGGACAGGCCGACGGCCTTCCCGATCCCGGCGTACGAACGGCGGCCGTCCTGCTGCAGCTTCTCGATGATCGCCTTGGACAGTTCGTCGAGCTGGAAGGCGGCACCCGGGCGAGACTCGTTCACGCGGAACGAGACAGGGCCGACGGCATGCGGTATCCCCAGGTTAGCCATGCCAGTGATTGTGCACGGAATCCGTCGTCACAGGCAACCATCACCATGAAATCACGCGTATCAAGCCGCTCACGATGCAGTAATGCGTAGCTTCGACGCGGCGGGCGCGATAGCGTTGACGCCATGACCACAGTTTCCTCCCCGCCCGTCCTGGCAGGCAGCTGGATCGACGGAGCCCCCGTCAATACGCGGGGACCGGCTCATCACGTGATCAACCCCGCGACCGGCGCGCCCGTGGCCGAATACGCGTTGGCTCAGCCCGGCGACGTCGACGCCGCCGTCGCCTCGGCGCGCGCCGCGCTGCGCGGCTGGTCCACAGCCACCCCGGCCGAGCGGTCGGCCGTGCTGGCCAGGCTCGCCAAACTGGCCGACGAGGCCACCGCGGACCTGGTCGCCGAGGAGGTCAGCCAAACCGGCAAACCCGTGCGGCTGGCCACCGAATTCGACGTGCCCGGCAGCGTCGACAACATCGACTTCTTCGCCGGGGCGGCCCGCCACCTCGAAGGCAAGGCCTCCGCGGAGTACTCAGGTGATCACACCTCCTCGATCCGGCGCGAGGCCGTCGGCGTGGTCGCCACCATCACCCCGTGGAACTACCCGCTGCAGATGGCGGTGTGGAAAGTGCTGCCGGCGCTGGCCGCGGGCTGCTCCGTGGTGATCAAGCCCGCCGAGATCACCCCGCTCACCACGCTGACGCTGGCCCGGCTGGCGGTCGAGGCGGGACTGCCGCCGGGGGTGTTCAACGTCGTGACCGGGTCCGGAGCCGACGTCGGCACCGCGCTGGCGGGGCATGCGGGCGTCGACATGGTGACGTTCACCGGTTCGACGCCGGTGGGACGCAAGGTCATGGTGGCGGCGGCCGCACACGGCCATCGCACACAGCTGGAGCTGGGTGGCAAGGCCCCGTTCGTGGTGTTCGACGATGCCGATCTGGACGCCGCGATCCAGGGTGCGGTCGCGGGTGCGCTGATCAACACCGGCCAGGACTGCACGGCCGCGACGCGGGCAATCGTCGCGCAGCCGCTGTACGACGACTTCGTCGCCGGGGTGGCCGAGGTGATGGGCAAGGTGGTGGTCGGTGATCCCCACGACCCCGACACCGACCTGGGGCCGCTGATCACGCTCGCGCACCGGGCGAAGGTCGCCGGCATGGTCGAGCGGGCGCCCGGGGAGGGCGGACGGATCGTGACGGGCGGGGTGGCCCCGGACGGCCCCGGGTCGTTCTACCGGCCGACGCTGATCGCCGACGTGTCGGAGTCGTCCGAGGTGTGGCGCGACGAGATCTTCGGGCCGGTGCTGGCGGTGCGTTCGTTCACCGACGACGACGACGCTCTTCGGCAGGCCAATGACACGGCCTATGGCCTGGCGGCGTCGGCGTGGACGCGTGATGTGTACCGCGCGCAGCGGGCGTCACGCGAGATCCATGCCGGCTGCGTGTGGATCAACGACCACATCCCGATCATCTCGGAGATGCCGCATGGCGGATTCGGTGCGTCGGGCTTCGGCAAGGACATGAGCCAGTACTCGCTCGAGGAATACCTGTCGATCAAGCACGTGATGAGCGACATCACCGGCGTGGCCGACAAGGATTGGCACCGAACGATTTTCACCAAGCGCTAGGCCCCGCGGAATAGCATTCCTGGTCGCTGGCGAAGGCCGGATCGCAGCCAGGAATGCTATTCCGCGGCGGCTCAGCCGTTGGCGCCCGCGGCGCCGGGAGCGCCGCTGGGGCCCGGGGTACCGCTGCTGAAGTAGCCCCTGCCGCGTGCCCCGCCTTCACCGCCGGCGCCCCCGGCGCCGCCTGTGCCGGCGTTTGTGTCGATGGACGCGCTGCCCCCGTCGCCTCCGTTGCCGCCGTTTCCGCCGGCGCCGCCTGCGCCGGGTCCGTACAACGAGGCGGAGCCGCCGGGACCGCCAGTACCGCCTGCCCCGCCGCCCCCGCCATTTCCAGCGTGCGCATCGCCCAGCGCGGCGCCGCCGGAGCCGCCGGCCCCTCCCGCGCCGCCCGCGGCGCCGTCACTCGCGTTGATAGGGGAGAACTCGCCTTCCCCTCCGTTGCCGCCCTTCCCGCCGGTGCCGCCGTCGCCGGCTCGTCCGCCGGCGAGCGCAGCGCCGCCGACTCCGCCCGCGCCGCCTGCGCCACCGGGCCCGCCGTCGAAGTCGTTCAGGTCGCGAAGGCTCTTTGTGCCGCCGTTACCGCCGTTACCTCCGGCGCCGCCCTTGCCGGCGATGCCGTCGGGAGCCGCGGCGCCACCGTCGCCGCCTCGGCCACCCACGCCACCGCGTCGGGCATCCTGGGCGCCACCCTTGTAGCTGCCCCCGGCCCCGCCTGTGCCGCCCGCGCCGCCGGCGCCGGATGTGCCGGAGGTGCCGCCGCCCAGCGCGGTTCCGGCGACCCCGCCGTTGCCGCCTGCGCCGCCGTTGCCGCCTGCGCCGTTGGTCTCGTCGCGTCGTCCCCCGCCGCCGTCACCACCGGACGCGCCCGCGCCGCCGGCACCGCCGTTGCCGGAGTGGCCGTCACCGAAGAGGTTGCCGCCGTTACCGCCGGCGCCACCGGCACCACCTCTTCCGGCGCGTCCGCCCCACCCCCATCGGCCGGCACTTGCGCCGGCACCACCGGCGCCCCCGTCGCCGCCCTTGCCGGCGGTACCACCCGCAAGGTTCTCGGTGGAGCCGGCAGAGCCGCCCCGCCCGCCGTTTCCGCCATCTCCGCCGTCAGCATCGCCGATGCTGAACAAGCTGTCCGCGGGTCTGGCGCCTCCGGCTCCGCCGCGACCACCGGCACCTGCGTCGCCGCCGACACCGCCGTCGGGGGCGCTCCCACCGTTCCCGCCGTTGCCGCCGCGACCCCCGGATCCGCCGATTCCGGGGATGTTCCTGACGTTGAATCCCGGAATTCCGGCAGCGCCCCCGTTGGCGGCGTCCCCGCCGGTGCCACCCTTGCCTGCGACGCCACCGGCGAACGAGGCACCGCCGTTGCCGCCATTGCCGCCATCGCCCGCCGCGCCGCCGTTGCCTGAACGGCCGGAGATGTCTGAGTCCGAAGACGCGGATCCGGCATTACCTCCGGCCCCGCTCTTTCCGCCGTCGCCGCCGTGGCCCGCGATGCCGCCGCCGGACGCGGCCCCGCCGTCGCCTCCTCGGCCGCCGTCACCGCCATGTCCCCCGTTGCCTGCGGCGCTTGTGTATGGCGCTACCGGCCCCAAATCTCGCTGTGCGTCGCCCCCCTCTCCGGCTGCGCCCCCGCTACCGCCGGCGCCGGCGTTACCTGCGGTGCCTCCGTTGTAGGCGGCCCCGCCGTCGCCGCCGGCGCCTCCGCGGCCGCCATGGGCGCCGATTCCGGCGTCGTAGCTGGTAATGCCGCCGATCGCCCGGTCGGCGTCGGCGCCCGAGCCCCCTTTACCGCCTGACCCGCCGACCGCACCGAGGCCGCCTGCGCCGCCGGTACCGCCGCTGCCGGCAGCGCCGCCCTTTCCGCCCACACCGCCGTCACCGCCCGCGCCGCCGCTGCCGGAGACGAACTGGAGGCCGGCGACGGCGGCGGGGTAGATACCGGAGCGGCCGTCTCCTCCATTGCCGCCGTTGCCACCGGCTCCGCCCTTGCCGCCGTTACCGTTCCGGCCGCCGGCTGCACTGTTGCCGCCCGCACCGCCCGCCCCTCCGGCACCTCCGGCGAAGCCCGAGCCACTGACCGCGCCGCTGTTCTGTGTGCCGTTCGCGCCTGCGCTTCCGGAACCGCCGTCACCTCCTCTGCCGCCGCGGCCGGCATTTCCGGCCGTGCTTGCAGCGCCGGCACCGGTACCTGCGTTGCCGCCGGTGCCTGCGTTGCCGCCGTTTCCACCTGCGCCGCCGTTGAAGCCTGCGCCACCGGTGTTGCTGCCTGCGCGGCTGCCCTTACCGCCGTCGCCGCCGCTGGCGGCTGCGCCGCCTCGCCCGTTGACGCCCCCCACACCGGCCTTTCCGCCGTTGCCGCCGTTTCCACCTGCGCCACCGGCGAATCCGTTACTCCCGGCCTGTCCGTTGCCGACGGCGGCGCCGTCCGCGCCGTCACTGCCGTCGGCGCCGCCGCCGCCATCACCGCCGTTACCGGAGTTGCCGGTGAGCCCCGCGGCGCCCGCGCCAGCACCAGCCTTCCCGCCGTCGCCGGCGTCACCGCCGTCGCCGCCGGAGCCACCGTTGAGGCCGGCTCCGCCCATGTGCGTGCCCGCTCGGCCACCACTGCCGCCGTAGCCGCCGTTGCCACCACGGCCGCCGTCGCCGTTGACACCGCCCACCCCCGCTGCGCCGCCGGTGCCGCCGTTTCCACCTGTGCCACCGGCGAATCCGTTGTTCCCGATCCTTGCCGGGATGGCATTCGCGCCGTAGCTGCCGTTACCGCCGTTGCCGCCGGTTCCACCGGTGCCCGCGTTTCCGGTCAGTCCCGTTGCGCCGGAGCCGGTTCCGGCGCTGCCTCCCGCTCCTGCGGCACCTCCTGCACCTCCGTCGCCGCCGTTGAAGCCTGCGCCACCGATGTGGTAGCCGGCATTGCTGCCGTTGCCGCCCGTGCCCCCGGTGCCGCCTTCGCCTCCATGACCGTTGGTGCCTCCGATTCCCGCTTCGCCGCCGGCCCCGCCGTTTCCGCCTGCGCCGCCGGCGTATCCGGGGTTGCCGTCCTTGCCTGCGGCAATCCAGTCCCCGTTGTCGCCGCCGCTTCCGGCGCCGCCGTTTCCGCCGTTACCCCCGTTGCCCGCGTTTCCGACGAGTCCGGTTGCGCCGAAGCCACTTCCGGCGTTACCGCCGGCTCCTGCGGCACCCCCTGCGCCTCCGTCACCACCTCGAAAACCGGTCGCGCCGGCGTGCGTGCCGGCACGGCTGCCGTCGCCCCCCCGGCCGCCCTCGCCGCCCTGTCCGCCGTTGCCGTTGACGCCGCCGGTTCCGGCATTGCCGCCGTTACCTCCGGAACCTCCTGCGCCGCCGATGAATCCGGTGTTGCCGTCACGACCCTTGCCGACGGGGCGGCCATCAGCCGCGTCGCCACCGGCGCCGCCGGCGCCACCCGTTCCTCCCGTTCCGGCGTTGCCGGCGGCGGCGCCGAGGCCGCCTGCAGCGCCGCCGGTTCCGGCATTACCTCCGTTGCCTCCTGTGCCGCCGGCGATACCATCGCCGCCGAGGGTGCGGGCGTCGGCGCTGTCGCCGCCGGCACCGCCCTGGCCGCCGTTGCCGCCTTGTCCGCCGTCGCCGTGGGCGCCGCTGATGCCCGCGCCCAGCGCTGTTCCGGCGGCACCTCCCGTTCCGCCCGCACCACCGGTTGCGCCGTTGCCGCCGCGACCGCCGGCGCTGCCGGGACGCATTGCGGCGCGGGCATTTCCGCCATTGCCACCATATCCGCCCGTGCCACCCGCACCGCCGCGCCCGCCGTTGCCGGCGGCCGTACCGCCGAGCCCGCCCGCGCCGCCGGCGCCACCACCTCCGCCTATCTCGCCGGAGGCTGCGTCTTCTCCGGCATCGTCGGCGTCGTCGCCATCGAGCCCGGTGCCGCCACGGCCACCGGCACCACCCGCCCCGCCGTCGCCGAGCTCGCCGGCGTTACCGCCGGAGCCGCCTGCCCCGCCGAGACCGGCTTCCGAATCACCGGCCGCGTCGCCGCCGTTGCCGCCGTTGCCGCCAGTGCCGCCGTTGCCGATAAGAGTGCCGCCGTTTCCGCCCCGTCCGCCTGCGCCGCCGGTGCCGCCGCCGTCGCCACCGTCTCCGCCGAGACCACCCGCACCGCCGTCACCCGCTTCTCCGGCGTCGGCTCCGGCCCCGCCGATGCCTCCTGCGCCGCCGTCGCCGGTGATCGACTGCTCGCCGACGTCGCCGCCGCGTCCTCCGTCACCGCCTCGGCCGCCCGGGATCGCGGCCTCTGCTCCGTCGCCGCCGCTGCCGCCGTCACCGGCGAGTAGGCCGCCACGTCCGCCGTTGCCGCCTCGGCCGTTGTTGACCGTGGCGACTCCGTGACCGCCGTTGCCGCCGTTGCCGAAGAAGCCGGCGTCGCCGCCAATGCCGCCGTTGAATCCGTTGCCGCCGTTGCCGAACAGGCCGCCGTTGCCACCATTGCAGGCCAGGCCCGCGTTGCAGGTCTCGGCAGTCCAGGAGTATCCGTTGCCGATCAGCCAGCCGCCGTCGGGGTTGTCGGCGGTGCCGTTTCCGAACAGCCGGCGCACCACCTCGTCATCGTCGGCGGCAGCGTTGTAGCCCGTGAAGGTGATGTGTGATCGCTGACTGACGACGGGTGACTCGGTACGGCGATAGAACGCCCAGAGTCCCTGCAGCAGAATGGTATTGAGCGTACGCGGTTCAGGAGTGGTCTTGACGTCGAACAGTGCCACCGTGCCGGAGGGGACGTCGCGAACGGGGCGGGCGTCATGCGTGGCGCCGCCGCCGGCTTTGGGTTCGGGGGTGACGGTGGGTACCGGCCTCGCGATTGCGTTCTCTTCTGCGGCCTCCGGTTCGGCGATGGCCTCGTCGGTGTCGTCGGACGAGGCGTCGTCGGCCTCGTCGGTGTCGTCGGACGAGGCGTCGTCCCGATCCGGCGGGTCCTGATCGTCCTCCGATGTGTCGACGTCGTCCGGTTCCTCCCTGTCCTCCTCCGCGGCGTCGGTGGCGTCGGTGGTGTCGTCGGCGTCGTCCGAATCGGCCGCGGTTGCGCCGTCGGCTGCGGCGGAGTCCGGCGAATCCGACCGCGACGATGGTTCGTTCGTGCTCGACGCGTCCTCGTCGGCCCACGCAGTCGGTGCAGCAACCACCGCACCGCCCAGTCCCAACACCGCCGCCGCAGCACCGACCCGAACGACATCCATCGCCTTAGGCATAAATTTCCCCCGAGATCCCGAATTTGACTGCAGACGACGCAGTAGCTGAGCAAACGAAACTGACCCTGTATGACGAGTCGGTCAGCGGAGGGAGTTACGACTGAACAGTAGCTCTACGGTTACGACAATTCTGGATCGCGAGACCTAAGCAAATTAGCTAGAAAGTCTATCCTGGACGTATTGGCGTGCGCCTGCCGTAAAGTCCGCAAGACAGTGCGGTTGCACCGCGAACGTGTACCTCCGGTAGTAGTCGCGCGCGCGAGCTACCCCACGGGTGGATGTTTGTGAGGAGTTCTGCCCCTAGGAGAGTGCTGAATTAATCGGGCGTGGCGGCGGGGCTTGTGGCTGTGCTCTCGAGATGATTGAGGCATGCAGGGACGCTCTGATGATCAGCGGGAGTTGTTGGATGCCGAGTCGGTGGCCGGGCATCTTCTGAAGTCCGACAGCATGTTTGCCTTCCTGGCCGCCCACCGTGACGAGCTGTTCCCCGAAGCGATGTTCGCCGATCTGTTTCCCTCAGGTCGGGGTCGTCCGAGCGTGCCGGCTGAGGTGATGGCCTCGGTGATCACCCTGCAGGCCCTGCACGGCCTGTCTGACAACGAGACCGTGGACGCGGTCACCTTCGATCTGCGCTGGAAAGCCGCGTGCGGGCTGCCGGTGACCGCGACGGCGTTTCACTCCACCACGTTGACCTATTGGCGGCGCCGACTGGCCGGCTCGGACCGACCCGATCGCATCTTTGAGGCGGTCAAAGCCGTCGTCGCGCAGACCGGGGTGCTGGCCAAGAAAACACGGCGGGCGTTGGATTCCACCGTGCTCGATGATGCGGTGGCCACCCAGGACACCGTGACCCAGCTGATCGCCGCGATCCGCCGTGTGGGCCGCGAGGTGCCCGGCGCCGGTGAGGTGATCGCCGCCCGGTGCGGCGCCCATGACTACACAGACCCAGGCAAACCGGTCATCGCGTGGAACGACAAGACTGCCCGCGACCAGCTCATCGACGCCCTGGTCGGTGATGCCCACCGGCTACTGGGGTATCTGCCCGACCAAGATCTGGGTCCGCGTGCCGCTGAGGCGGTCGCGTTGTTGGCGTTGATTGCCGGCCAGGACGTCGAACCCGTGGAGGGCTCTGATGGCACCGACGGGCACTGGCAGATCGCCCAGCAGGTGGCCGGTGATCGGGTGATTTCCACTGTCGACCCTGAGGCCCGCCATGCCCACAAGACAGTGCATCGGCGCCAGGATGGGTTCAAGGCCCATATCGCGGTTGAACCCGATACCGGGATCATCACCGACTGCGCTCTGACCAAAGCCAGCGGTTCAGACAATCATGAGGGTGTCATCGGGTTGGGGTTGTTGGCCGGGGAGACCCGCAGGGTGCGGGTGCTCGGTGATTCGGCGTACGGCACCAACGAGATGCGCGCGGGGCTGGCCGATCTCAAGCATGTCGCGGTGATCAAACCGATCCCGCTGCGTCCGGCTGTACCGGGTGGGTTCACCATCGAGGACTTCACCGTCAACCTCACTGAACGCACCGTGATCTGCCCGGCCGGGCTGACTCGCACGATCACCGCGGCCGGCAACGCCGTGTTCGGTGTCGCGTGCCGCGACTGTGCACTACGGGCTCAGTGCACGACCGCCGTGAAAGGCAAGACCGCGAGGATCTCACCGCACTACCAACTGCAACACACCGCACGCACGCAGTCCCGAAAAGCGAAGTGGATCAACGAGTACCGACAGCATCGCCCGATGGTGGAACGCTCGATCGCCTGGCTGACCCGTGGCAACCGCAAAGTCCGCTACCGCGGCGTCACCAAGAACAACCACTGGCTGCACAATCGCGCTGCCGCACTGAACCTGCGCCGCCTGATTACGCTGGGCCTGACCCACGACGGAACGACCTGGGCCATCGCCTGACCCGGGATTTCAGGGCCTTGCCTCACCGAGGACCGCGTGCCAGGCTCAACTACGGCGGGGTGACCCTCGAATCTGTCGCCCTTCGGGTCTGACTTCAAACCACGCGCCACAAAGCGCTCTGAGGCACCCTGCCCCAAAACACCCTTAATTCAGCAGTCTCCTAGCCGTCCTCGCGCGGCACCACGATCACCGGCACGTCGACACCGGCCAAGATCCGCGCGGCCGTCGACCCCAGGAAGATCCGGCGCGGTGCGGCGAACCGGCTCGACCCCACAACCAGCAGATCGCCGTCATCCCAGCGCAATTTCTTCAACGCCGACTCCAGCGTCATGCCGTCGGCGACCAGCGACTCGATGTCCGGCGCGTCGGGCAGGGCGCGGGCGGCGAGCGCCAGGTTCTCCTCGGCGGCCTCGCGCTGCAGCGCCCGCACCTCACGCGCGCTGCCGGCCTCGGCGAGGTTCTCCGCCGACACCAGCGACAGCATCCGGATCCGCAACTCACCCGCCGAGGCCAGCGCGATCGCGAACGGTAGCGGGTTGTCGTCGCCGGGCCGGGTGGGCACCGCGACCGTCAGCTTCAAGAACCTGTCGTCGGGGTCCTCGGCGTACCCGCGCGGTGCCAGCGCCACCGGGATCGACGACGAGTGCAGCAACGCCCCGGTCACCGGGCCGATGGTGTGCCTGCCGAAGAACCCGTCGCGGGCGCCACCGACGACGATCAGATCCGAGGACTTCTGCTCGGCGAACTCGACGAGCGTCTGCGCGAACGATTCTCCGACGATCACCGACGACCCCGCGGTGACCCCGTCGGCGGCCAGCGCCGCCACCGCTTTCGCGACCCACTGTTCACCGCGCTCGACGAGCAGTCGCTGATACTCCAGCCGCCCCGGGTGCCCGTCGGGCAGCTCCTCCCGCACCACGACCACCACGTCGACCTCGGCGCTGAAGGTCCTGGCCAGTGCGCTGGCCAGTGCGATGCCGTCGTCACCGGTCGGTGTCGCGAGGTATCCCACTGTCAAATGCATTGCAAGACCTGTC
Organism: Mycobacterium sp. ZZG; assembly: GCF_054786995.1. Classification (NCBI taxonomy): domain Bacteria; kingdom Bacillati; phylum Actinomycetota; class Actinomycetes; order Mycobacteriales; family Mycobacteriaceae; genus Mycobacterium; species Mycobacterium sp. ZZG. The sequence goes on along the minus strand of NZ_JBTBFV010000009.1, from coordinate 98,679 downwards.
TTTTAGTAGATATCAAGAACCTTGACCTCGGTGCTCGCATTGAGCGTCTCACCGCGGAAGAACCGCTTGGTGCCGAAGGCGAAACACGCCAGCATCAACGGGATGCCCAGCACCAGCATCCCGACCCCGAGCACGAACACCCCGCCCAGCGGGCCGAACGCGGTGTAGCCGTAGTCGGGCTGGATCATGTCATAGGCGCTCTGGAAGAACGCCCGCGTCATCGCCAGCGCCCCGAGGAGCGGAAAAACCCCGTGGAAGAACAGGTTTCGCGTCGAACTGAACACCGAGCGACGGAAGTACCATACGCAGGCGTAGGCGGTGATGCCGTAGTAGAACGCGACGGCCAGGCCCAGGGACGCCACCGAGTCGGCCAGTGCGTTCTCCGACAGGAATGTCAGGAGCAGATAGAAGAACAGGGCCGAAGCGCCCATCACCATGGTGCCGAACGCCGGTGTCATGTACCGCGGGTGCACCGAGGCGAACCGCTTCGGAATCGCTTCATAGACCGCCATCGACAGCGTTCCGCGGGCGGTCGGCAGGATCGTGGTCTGGGTCGACGAGAGCGCCGACACCGACACCGTGAGCAGCAGCGCCGACGCCGCGATGGTGCCTGCGACCGGTTCACCGAGCACGGTGAGCACGTCGTCGGTGTTGTTCGGGTTGTTCAGCCCGATGCCCACTTCGCTGAACCCGGCGAACGACTGGATCGCGAACGCCACCAGAACATAGGTGCACACCAAGATCACCGTCGTGATCAACGCGGCGATCCCGGGGGTGCGGCCGGGATCCTTGGTCTCCTCGCCGACGGCCAGGCATGCGTCCCAACCCCAATAGATGAAGATGCACAGGATCACCGCGGCAGCGATCGACGACATGTCCAGCCCGGCGGGCCACAGCCACGACAGCTGCGGGGTGATGGCCTGCGCCCCGGCGGTGCCGGAGAACACCCGGACCAGCGCTATGACGCTGACCACGATCAGCACACCGAATTGGATCGCGATCAACACGTTCTGCACCCGCTCGCTGACCACGATGCCGCGTGCCGACAACAACGTCATCGCGATGATGAAGAACGATCCGAGAGTGACTTTCGCGAACACGTTCTCGGCGAGGTCATCGAGGCCGAGGAAATTGAATAGGTAGATCGCCGCGATCTCGGCGACGTTGGCCAGCACGATGATCGCCGAGACCGCCAGCCCCCAGCCGCCGATCCAGCCGATCCACGGTCCGAAAGCCTTGGTGCCCCAGGTGAATGTGGTGCCGCAGTCCGGGGTGTCCTGGCTCAGTTCCTTGTAGGCGAATGCGACCAGCAGCATCGGGATGAACGCCAGCAAGAACATCGCCGGCGCCTTCTCGCCGACGGCCAGCACGACGTATCCGAGCGTGGCTGCCAGGCTGTAGGCCGGCGCGACAGCCGCCAATCCGATGACGACGTTGCCGACCAGTCCGAGTGCCCCGGCCTGCAGGCCTTTGCCGCCCACCGCAGGGGTCGGCGGCTGCTCCTTGATAGCCATTGGCGCAATATACGGTTCGGGTGCACGCCACACTTCTGGTACGGCAAATTCATTGCCGCCGCTGGTCTTTGCCGCCGACGGCGCCGGTTCTAGACTCGTGCCATGACCGTCAGCGCGCGGGCCGGGGAGTTCGAGCGGCTACGGCCGCAGCTGCTCGCGGTGGCGTACCGGTTGACCGGCACGCTGGCCGATGCCGAAGACATCGTGCAGGACGCGTGGTTGCGCTGGGATGCCCACCGTGCGACGGCGATCGAGGACCTCAAGGCCTGGCTGACGACGGTGGTCAGCCGGCTCGCACTGGACCGGTTGCGCTCGGCGGCGCACCGTCGTGAGACCTACATCGGAGAGTGGCTGCCCGAGCCGGTGGTGACCGGACTCGACGGCGCCGACCCGCTGGCCTCGGTGGTAGCCGCCGAGGACGCCCGGTTCGCGGCGATGGTGATGCTGGAGAACCTGACCCCGGATCAGCGGGTCGCGTTCGTGCTGCACGATGGTTTCGATGTGCCGTTCACCGAGATCGCCGAGGTGCTGGGGTCGTCAGCGGGATCGGCGCGCCAGCTCGCCTCCCGCGCCCGCCGCGCGGTGTCGGCCGCACCGCCGCCTGCCGCCGAACATGCCGAGGTGGTCGGAAAGCTGTTGGCGGCCATGACATCTGGTGACCTGAACCAGGTGGTGGAGCTGTTGCATCCAGATGTCACGTTCACCGGCGACTCCAACCGCAGGGCGCCCACCGCGGCACGGGTGATCCACGGCAGTGAGAAGGTCGCACGTTTCCTGCTCGGCCTGCAGCGGCGCTACGGCGCGCAGCGCCTGCTCGAGCGCGGTGTGCTCGGACTGGTCAACGGTGAACTCGGGCTGTACTCACCCGGCGCCGACGCCACCGACGACGGTCCCGCGATCGCGCCGCGCATCCAGGCGCTCACCGTCCACGACGGGCGGGTGGTGGCGATCTACGACATCGCCAATCCCGATAAGTTCACCGCCTCACCGCTGAGGTAGCCGCGGCTAGGCCGAACCCGTCCACGGCACGCGGCACGCATCGCCGGAGCTGAAGCCCTGCTCGGTGATCCCCAGGGCGGCGTTCATCCGGGCCCGCATGTTCTCCACGCCGATCTGGTAGGTCAGCTCGATCACCCCGTCGGCGCCGAACCGGCGACGCAGATCGGCCATCTGCTCGTCGCTGACGGTGTGCGGGTCGCCGGTCATCGCCGCGGCGTAGCCGATGGCCGCGCGCTCGTCATCGGTGAACCGCGGCGAGGTCGCGTAGTCGTCGATCTCGGTCAGCCGTGCCATGTCCAGGCCGTCGAGGCGCATCAGCATCGCGCCGAAGTCGACACACCATGAGCAGCCGATCTGCCGGGCGGTCCAGTACACGGCCAGTTCGCGCACCGCGGCGGGCAGCGTCGAGGACGCACGCTCAAGCATCCCCTCGTGCACCGCGCCGGCCAGCAACAGGCGCGGGTGGTGGGCGTAGATCGCGAACGGTTCGGGCACCTCGCCGAAGCGGCGTCTCGCGTAGCGCCACATCAACCTCGTCAGCAGCGAGGCACGGCCGGGGGGCAGGGGTTCGATACGTGCGGTCATACCTGTCAGACGACGTGCGGGTCCGATGTGTGACAGAAGACGGACGTTTCGTCCCGGCGTGTTTCCCTGCGATGCCGTCAGGGAAGACGCTGGGGTCAAAGGCCGGCGCGGGAGCCGGCGGTGATCGAGAGAAGGCGCCGTCTGCTGCACCGAATCGCCCTGTGGGCCATTGCGGCACCTCGCCGCATCGTGGCCGTCGCAGGCCTGGTCATGGTGGCCGCGGCGGTCTTCGGCGTGCCGGTCGCCGGAAGCCTGACCGCCGGCGGCTTCCAGGATCCGACGACGGAGTCCGCGCGCGCGACCCGCACCCTCGTCGAGACCTTCGGCCGCGGCGAGATGCAGCTGCTGTTCACCGTCACCGATCCGCAGGGCGCCGACGCCCCCGCGGCCCGCGCCACCGGAGAGGACATCGCCGAGCGCCTCCGCGCCGACCCCGCCGTCATCGCGGTGACCTCCCCGTGGACGGCGCCGCCCGGGCAGGCGGGCGCGCTGACCTCCGAGGACGGCCGCACCGGACTGGTGATCGCCGAACTGCGCGGCGACGAGAACGTCGCGCCCCGCCGCGCGCAGGCGCTCGTCGACGAGGTGAACGCAACGGTGGCGCCCCGCCACCAGGGCGTCACGATCCTCGCCGGCGGATCGACGATCGTCTACGCGCAGATCAACGCCCAGACCCAGCGTGACGTGCTGGTGATGGAGGCAATCGCGATCCCGCTCAGTTTCCTGGTGCTGGTCTGGGTGTTCAAGGGTCTGCTGGCCGCGGCGCTGCCGGTGGCGGTCGGAGGCCTGGCAATCGTCGCGACGATGTCGGTGCTGCGCCTCACCGCGATGGGCACCGACGTGTCGATCTTCGCGCTGAACCTGGCCACCGCGCTGGGCCTGGCGCTGGCCATCGACTACACGCTGCTCATCGTCAGCCGCTTCCGCGACGAGGTGGCCGCCGGGGCTTCCCGGGAGACGGCGCTCGTCACGACGATGACCACGGCCGGGCGCACGGTTTTGTTCTCCGCGCTGACGGTCGCGCTGTCGATGGCGACCCTTGTGGTGTTCCCGATGTACTTCCTGAAGTCGTTCGCCTACGCCGGCGTCGCGACCGTCGCTCTGTGCGCCGCCGCCGCCATTCTGGTCACCCCGGCCGCGATCATGCTCGCCGGCGACCGGCTCGACGCGTTCGACGTGCGCCGTCTGGTCCGGCGGGCCCCGGCGTACGACGGCCCGCCGCAGCAGAAGTTCTGGTACCGCTCGACGAAGTTCGTCATCGCGCGGGCGGTGCCGGTGGGGCTGGCCGGTGCTGCACTGCTGATCAGTCTGGGACTGCCGTTCCTCGGGGTGTCGTGGGGTCTGGCCGATGACCGCGTGCTGCCCGCGTCGGCGTCGGCGCATCAGGTCGGGGACATGCTGCGCACCCAGTTCAGCGACAATTCGGAGGCCGCGGTGACGGTGGTCGTGCCCGAAACGGCGGGGCTGGCGCCGCAGGACTTCGACCGCTACGCCGTGGCGGCGTCGGCGATCGCGGACGTGTCCCTGGTCAGCGCGCCGACGGGCACCTACGCCGACGGCCGCAGGGTCGGTCCGCCCACCGGCGCGGCCGGAGAGCGCAACGGCGCGGCGTTTCTGACCGTCGGCAGCACCGCACCGTCGTTCTCGGCGCAGTCCGAACGGCAGCTCGACGCGCTGCGCGCCCTCGGCGGGCCCGGTGGCCGCGCCGTCGACATGACCGGCCTCGCGGCGATCAACTCCGACAGCGTCGCGTCCATCACCGCGCGGTTGCCGATCGTGCTGGGCGCCATCGCGGCGATCACGTTCGTATTGCTGTTCCTGCTGACCGGAAGCGTCGTGCTGCCGGTCAAGGCACTGGTGCTCAACGCGCTGTCGCTGTCGGCGGCCTTCGGCGCGATGGTGTGGATCTTCCAGGACGGCCACCTCGGCGCCCTCGGCACGACGCCGACGGGAACGCTCGTGGTCAACATGCCGGTGCTGTTGTTCTGCATCGCGTTCGGCCTGTCCATGGACTACGAGGTCTTTCTGATCGCACGCATCCGGGAGTTCTGGCTCGCCAGCGGACGCACGCGCGAGGACAATGACGAAAGCGTGGCGCTCGGTCTGGCGCATACCGGTCGGGTGGTCACCGCCGCGGCGCTGATCATGTCGATCTCGTTCGGCGCACTCATCGCGGCCCAGGTGTCGTTCATGCGGATGTTCGGCCTCGGTCTGATGGTCGCGGTGCTGATCGACGCGACGCTGGTGCGGATGGTGCTGCTGCCGGCGCTGATGCATCTGATGGGCCGCTGGAACTGGTGGTCGCCCGAGCCGCTGGCCCGGTGGCACGGGCGTGTCACGGCAGGTCGCCGTCCTGCCGGTCGGCACGCGATGGGGCAGGTGGGGCGCCGGTCGGCGGTGGCGGAATAGACGGTGCCGAAATAAATGACGAATCCGACCCATCCGCCTCGGTGGCGGCTTCGAATGGAAGGCAGGCGTGGGTCGAGATGAGGAGGGGTCGGGCTTGAGCAGGGCAGAGAGTGCCGGCGTGCAGCTGGCGGAGCCGGGCCTGAGGGTCTGGCGTGACAACGTCCGTACCGCGGTGCGCGAACATCTGGAGACGTTCGTGCGCGGCGAATGTGTGGGCCGGCTGGACGGGGCCGGTGTCGACGTCGCCGGTGACCTGTTGTGCGGGTTCCTCGACGGCGGCAAGTATGTGCGTTCGACGTTCATGTACCTGGGTTGGTTGTGCGGCGCCGGTGAGGACGACGCGGCGCTGCGCGCGTCGGCCAGCCTGGAGTTGCTGCACACCTTCGCGCTGATCCAGGACGACGTGATGGACAACTCCACGCTGCGGCGGGCCCGGCCCACCGCGCACGTGGTGTTCGGCCGCTGGCACCGCGACCGCGGGCTGGCCGGTTCGGCGAGCCGGTTCGGCGAGTCCGCAGCGATCCTGCTCGGCGATCTGTGTCTGGTGTGGGCCGAGGAGATGTTGCGGCGCAGCGGGATCGGCGCCGACGCGCTGGCCCGGGTGCTGCCGCGCTACGACGACATGCGCACCGAGCTCGCCGTCGGTCAACTGTCCGATCTGCTCAACAGCTGCCAGACCTTCCCGACCCTTCCGGAGGTGCTCGACGTGCTCCGCCGCAAGTCCGGCAACTACACCGTGCGCCGTCCGCTCGAGCTCGGCGCCGCGATGGCCGGCTGCGACGCCGAGGTGTCCGATGCGCTGTCCCGCTACGGCGCGGCGATCGGGGAGGCGTTCCAGTTGCGTGACGACATCCTCGGCGTATTCGGAACCCCTTCCCTGACAGGAAAACCCGCGCGCAGTGACATGGAGGAGGGCAAGGCCACCAGTGTCATCGTCGCGGCCTACGAACTGGCCGGTCCGAGGTTGCGACATCAGCTCGCCGAGCTGATGAGCAGCCCGCAGGTCGACGCCGCGGACGTGGAGCGGTGGCGCACCCTGATCGTGGCCAGCGGCGCCGTCCAGTGGATCGAGGAGCAGATCGCCCAGCGCCACGACGCGGCGCTGCGCTTCCTCGACGGTGTCGCGATCCCCGACACCCCGCGCGCCGCGCTGGCCGAGATGGCCGTCGCCTGCACCCAGCGGGCCGCCTGATGCGGGCGCTCAGCGGGAAGACCGATCACATCGTCGTGGTCGGCGCCGGACTGTCCGGATTGTCGGCGGCACTGCAGCTGGCCGGCCGCGGCCGCCGAGTCACCGTGCTGGAACGCGGTGAACACCCCGGCGGACGGGTGGGCCGGGCCGACGTCCTCGGGTACCGGCTCGACACCGGACCGACCGTGCTGACCATGCCCGACATCATCGACGAGGCGTTCGCCGCCGTCGGCGAGTCGTTGGCCGACTGCCTGCCGATGGACCCCGTGCACCCGGCCTATCACGCCAAGTTCGCCGACGGCAGCGCGCTGCAGGTGCACACCGACGCCGCCGCGATGGCCACGGAGGTCGAACGGTTCGCCGGTCGTGCCGAAGCCGACGGCTATCTGCGGCTGCGGGACTGGCTGACCCGGCTGTACCGCACCGAATTCGACGGCTTCATCGCCAACAACTTCGACTCGCCGCTGTCTCTGCTGACCCCGTCCCTGGCACGTCTGGTCGCGCTCGGAGGGTTCCGCCGCTGGGAATCGGTGGTGCGCCGGTTCCTGCACGACGAACGCCTGCTGCGGGTGTTCACCTTCCAGGCCCTCTACGCCGGTGTTCCGCCGCAGAGCGCGCTGGCCGTCTACGCGGTGATCGCCTACATGGACACCGTCGCCGGGGTGTACTTCCCGCGCGGCGGCATGCGGGCGCTGCCCGACGCCATGGCCACCGCCGCCACCCGCGCCGGGGTTGACTTCGTCTACGGCGCAACGGTTTCCGACCTGGAGTTCACCGGGTCCCGCGCGAGCGCGGTGCGCACGTCAGGTGGTGAGCGGGTGCCGGCCGACGCGGTCGTGCTGACCACCGAGCTGCCCGACACCTACCGGTTGATCGGCCGCACACCGCGGCGGCCGCTGCGGCTGCGTCCCGCGCCGTCGGCCGTGGTCGCCCACGTCGGCTGCAAGGCCGTCGGCGATCGCGCCGGTCACCACACGATCCTGTTCGGCGATGCATGGACGCAGACCTTCCGCGACATCATCGACGACGGGCGTGTGATGGGGGATCCGTCGCTGCTGGTCACCCGGCCCACCGCGGGCGATCCGTCGCTGGCCCCGGCCGGCCGCGACCTGCTCTACGTGCTGGCCCCCGCGCCTAACACCGACATCGGCACTCTCGACTGGGACACCGCGGGAGCCGGTTACGTCGAACAGATGTTGTCGGCGGTGCGTGAGCGGATGCCCGGGGTCGGAGACGACGCCGAGCTGTTGCACGTCGTGACCCCGGCCGACTGGCGCCGGCAGGGGATGGCCGCGGGAACTCCGTTCGCGTTGGCGCACACCTTCTCTCAGACCGGGCCGTTCCGGCCGGCCAACACCGTGCGCGGCATCGACAACGTCGTGCTGGCCGGTTCCTCCACCGTTCCCGGTGTCGGGGTTCCGACCGCGATCCTGTCCGGCCGCCTCGCCGCCGACCGGATCACCGGTATCCCCGCCCGCCATCTCACCTCGGAGGTCAACCGCTGATGATCAAGACCGAGCTCGACGCCGCAGGTGTGCGCGACCCCGAATTGCGCGACGCCTATCGGCAGTGCCGCACCATCAACGCTCAGCACGGCAAGACGTTCTACCTGGCGACCCGCCTGCTGGCGCCCAAGCAGCGTCCCGCGGTGCACGCGCTGTACGGATTCGCCCGCGTCGCCGACGACATCCTCGACGACCTGGCCGGCACGGAGACCATCGAACAGCGCGCCGAGCGGCTGCAGCAGCTGTCGACCCGGCTGTTCCACTGCCTGGTCGACGAGAAGTCCTGTGACGGCGATCCGGTGCTGACGGCGGTGGTGCACACCGCGCGCAACTACGACATCGGCTGGGACCTGTTCGACGATTTCCTGGCGTCGATGCGGATGGACCTCACGGTGACCGATTATCCCGACCGGGCGGCCCTGGAGCGCTACATGTACGGCTCGGCTGAGGTGATCGGTCTGCAGATGTTGCCGGTGCTCGGCACCGTGGTCCCGCGCGAGGAGTCCGCGCCGTATGCCGCCGCACTCGGCAAGGCGTTCCAGCTGACCAACTTCCTGCGCGACGTCGACGAGGACCTCACCCGAGGCCGGGTGTATCTGCCGGCCGACGAACTGGCCGCGCACGGTGTGGACCGCGACCTGCTGCTGTGGTGCCAGGCCAACCGGCGCACTGACGGGCGGGTGCGCGCCGCGCTGGCCGAACAGCACGCCATCGCCCGGCAGGTGTACGACCAGGCCCGGCCCGGGATAGCCACGCTGGCGCCGCCGTCGCGTCCGTGCGTCTCGGCCGCGCTGACGCTGTACTCCGACATCTTGTCGCGCATCGAGGCGATCGACTTCGAAATCTTCGGTCGGCGTGCGACGGTGGGCAAGCCACGACGATTGGCCGTCGCCGTAGCGGGCATCGGTAAGGCGTGGGTGAACCGAATGCGACTCAGGAGAGTGTGAGGGGCAGCGGTGGCGCCACGTGCCCACATCCCGGTGCCATGTTCTGCGCTCGCGCTAGCCTGCCCGCCCGAAGGAGGATAAGTCTTGAGCCGGAACGGCTTTGATCGTCGACGCCAGACCTGGCCCGCCCACCCGGGCCGAAGCGCGTCGGGCGAAGCGCGGCCCCGCGTCGTCGTCGTGGGCGGCGGCATCGCGGGCCTGGCCGCGGCCACCGGACTGGTCGAGCGCGGTGTCGCGGTCGAGGTGGTCGAAAAGCAGGATTACCTCGGAGGCCGGGTGGGCGGCTGGTCGGACGCGCTGGAGGACGGCACGCCCGTCGCGATGAACCGCGGATTCCACGCGTTCTTCCGCCAGTACTACAACCTGCGCGCGCTGCTGCGACGCAGCGATCCCGGGCTGTCGGCGCTCACCGCGGTCGAGGACTACCCGCTGATCGACGGTGCCGGCCGGCAGGACACCTTCCGCGGGCTGCCGCAGACGCCGCCGCTGAACGCGCTGGCGTTCGCGTTGCGCAGCCCGACGTTCCGGTTGCGTGACCTGGTGCGGTTGGACGCCAAGGCCGCCGCCCCGCTGGCCGCGGTGTCGGTGCCCGAGACCTACGAACTGCTCGACGAACAGGACGCGGCCACCTTTCTGCGTGACATCAATTTCCCGGAGGCGGCCCGGCATCTGGCGTTCGAGGTGTTCGCCCGCAGCTTCTTCGCACGTCCGGAGACGTTGTCGGCGGGCGAGCTGGTCACCATGTTCCACATCTACTTCCTCGGCTCCAGCGAGGGGTTGATCTTCGACGTCGCTAACGCGAATTTCGATGTCGCGCTGTGGAATCCGCTGCGCCGCTACCTGGAGGGCCGTGGGGTGGCGTTCCACACCGGCGCCGAGGTGCAGACGGTCACCGTCGGTGACGGGGTGACGGTGGCGGGCCCGGACGGCCGGGTGTGGTCCGGGGACGCGGCGGTGCTGGCCACCGATGTCGGTGCGCTGCAACGGCTGGTGGCTGCCTCGCCGGATGTCGGCGATCCGGGATGGCGCCGCAAGGTCGCCGCGATGGGCACCGCGCCGCCGTTCGTGGTGCTGCGGCTGTGGCTGGACCGCCCGGTGCGCGGCGACCGCGCCGCGTTCGTCGCCACCGGGGGCCGCGAGCCGCTGGACAACATCAGCGTGCTGGAACGCTACGAGCGCGAGGCCGCCGAATGGGCCGCGCGCACAGGAGGTTCGGTGGTGGAGCTGCACGCCTACTCGGTCACCGAAGGTGATGACGACGTGCGCGGCACCCTGATCGCGCGCATGCACGAGCTCTATCCCGAGACCGCCGCGGCATCGATCGTGGCGGAGCGGATGCTGCGTCGCGCCGACTGCCCCCGTTTCGCGCCGGGGGATTTCGCGGACCGGCCCACGGTGTCGACGCCCGATCCGCGGCTGGTGCTCGCCGGCGACGGCATCCGCATCGACCTGCCGGTGGCGTTGATGGAACGCGCGGCGACAACGGGCTGGACGGCGGCCAACGAGTTGCTGGCCGGCTTCGGCCTGACCGGACACACCCTGCACACCGTGCCGAACCAAGGCCGCTCGACGGTGCTGCGCCGGCTGGCGACCTCGGCCGGGAGTGTGCGATGAGCGCGCTGTCGGGTCTTCGGGCCGCAGTGGCGAAGGCGTGGCCGTTCGAGGTGGTCCCGTCGACGTCGTGGTCGGCCCAGACCCCCACCTACCAGGACGCCAGCCCGGCGCTGATCAACGCGGCGCTGCAGCGGGCGTTGCGCCGCCCCGGCGGCAACTGGTTCGTGATCGCGGCGAGCTCGGACATCACCACCAAGGCTTTCGGCACCTCGGTGGCCGGCCGGGCGCTGGTGGCCTGGCGCGGCAGCGACGGCGGCCTGCTGGTGGCGCCGCGCGCCTGCCCGCACCTGGGCGCCGACCTGGCGACCGCGCCGGTGGACTGCGGCACCCTGGTGTGCCCATGGCACGGGCTGCGGCTGGGCGAGCGCCGGCACGGGACCTGGAAGCCCTATCCCGCGCACGACGACGGTGTGCTGTGCTGGGTGCGCCTGGACCCCGATCCCGATGACGCGGACAGCCGGCTCTCGGGCCCGACCGAGGCGCCCGTCGTCCCAGCTCGGCCCGGGGAACCGGCGCTGGCCGCGGTCACCCGGTTGGAGGGCGTCTGCGAGCCGCGCGACATCGTCGCCAACCGTCTGGACCCCTGGCACGGCGCGTGGTTTCACCCGTACTCGTTCACCCAGCTGCGGGTGATCAGCGCACCCGCCGTCGACGACGAACTCACCGACGACGACGACCGGTTCCTGGTCGAGGTCACGTTCCGCATCGGCCGGTTGGGCGTGCCCGTCATCGCCGAGTTCACCACACCCGGACCGCGGACGGTGGTCATGCGCATCGTCGAGGGCGAGGGCCGCGGCAGCGTCGTCGAGACCCATGCCACCCCGCTGGGCCCCGGACCGGACGGTCGGCCCCGCACCGCGGTGATCGAAGCCGTCATCGCCCACTCCGACCGGCCGAACTTCGGCGTCGGGCTGGTCGCGGCGCCATTGATCCGGCCGTTGATGCGCCAGGCCGCCACCCGGTTGTGGCGCGACGACCTGGCCTACGCCGAACGGCTCTACGAGTTGAGGTCGTAGCCGCCGTGTCCGATTCCCGCCTTGTCCAGCAACGGAACCTGTTCGGTGGCCCACGGGCTGATCGCCCACCCGAACTCGGCAGCCGCCCGCAGCTGCGCCCACGGCACCCACACGTGGTCGGCGACCTCGTCAGGAGCCGGGCGCACCGGACCCACCGCGCGGCCGCAGAACACCGGGCACACTTCGTTCTCCACCACGCCGTCGGCGGCCACCGCGTAATAGCGGAAATCGGGCAGCACGCACCGCAGGTCGGCGATGTGCAGCCCGAGCTCCTCGCCCACGCGGCGGGTCACCGCGTCGGTCAGCGATTCGCCGGGGGCGGGGTGCCCGCAGCAGGCGTTGGTCCAGATGCCCGGGAACGTGCGCTTGTGCAGTGCCCGCCGCGTGAGCAGCACGCGGCCGGCGCCGTCGAACAGGTAACAGGAGAACGCCAGATGGAGCGGGGTGGACGCGTGGTGGACCTGCGACTTGGGCGCTGTGCCGATGCTCTGGCCGTCGTCGTCGAGAAGGACCACCAGCTCGGCGGTGTCGAGGGTGTGCATAGCAGTGATTCGGCGCCGGCGCGGGCGCGGATCGGTCGGGGGTCGCGATGGCGGTAGTGCTGGCCTACACCGCCCCGGCGATCGGTCACCTGTTCCCGTTCTCGGCGCTGCTGCAGGAGATGTCGGCCCGCGGGCACGAGATCCACGTCCGCACCATGGCTTCCGGGATGGATCTGTGCCTGGGGCAGGGGTTCAAGGCCGCCCCGGTCGACCCGCGCATCGAGGCGCTGCAGAGCGCCGAGACCACGCGGGGCGTGCTTCGGTCGGCCCAGGACACCGTGCGGGTGCTCACCGAACGGGCAGCCCACGAGGTCGACGATGTCACCGACGCGGTGCGCGAGGTGGACCCCGACGTGATCCTGGTCGACGCGAACTGCTGGGGCGCGATGTCGGCCGCCGAGACCCAATCGCGTCCGTGGTTGGTGTTCTCGCCGTTCATCCCGTATCTGCGTTCACCGGGGTCGCCGCCGTTCGGGGCAGGTGCCCGCCCGTGGCCCGGCCCGCTGGGCGCCGTGCGCAATCTCGGTGTGGGTGCTGTCACCCGCTTCGTGTTCGACCGCCCCTTCCGCGCCGGAATGCGGCCGGTGCGTGCGGCATTGGGGTTGCCCGAGGTGCGCTCCGCCGACGAACTGCTGCGCCGCGCGCCGCGGGTGCTGGTGCCCACCGCCAGACCGTTCGAGTACCGGCACACCGACTGGGGCCCCACGGTGGATCTGATCGGCCCCGCGATCTTCGATCCGCCCGCCGACACTCCGGAGTGGCTCGACGACATCGACGAGCCGATCGTGCTGGTGACGACGTCGTCGGTGGGGCAGGCTGACCGCGCCCTGATCGCCGCGGCGATACACGCTTTCGAGGATGATCCCGTGCACGTGGTGGCGAGCCTGCCTGCCGAAGGCGGCGGGGGCCTGCTGCGCCGCGATCGCGGGGTCACGCTGACCCGGTTCGTCCCACATTCGCCGGTGCTCGACCGCGCGGTGTGCGTGGTCACCCACGGCGGCATGGGCGTCACGATGAAGGCTCTCAGCCGCGGGATACCGGTGTGCGCAGTGCCTTTCGGTCGTGACCAGTTCGAGGTGGCCCGCCGTATAGAGGTGGCACGGTGCGGGATCCGGTTGCCCGCGCGTCGACTCAGCGCGCCTCGGCTGCGCGCCGCGGTGAAGGCTGCGATGGCCATGTCCGACGGGGCCGCCGAGGTCGCCGCCGGCTTCACCGCGACGGGTGGGATGCGCCGCGGCGCCGACATCGTGGAGGCGCACGCGGTCCCGGTGTGACGGGTCACTCGCTGCGGGTGCGCTGATAGTGCCTGCGGGCCTTCATCCGGTTGCCGCAGATCGCCATCGAACACCAGCGCGCGGTGTTGGGCTTGCTGCGGTCGATCAGGAACAACCGGCACTCGGTGTTCGCGCATGGGCGCAACCGCCCGGGGCCGTGCTGCCGCAACCCGTCCCAGGCCAGCACCGCGCGCACCGCACCGGAGGCGTCGCCGCCGTCAAGTCGCCAGTGCACGCCGGAGCGGTCCGCCGTCGGGACCAGGCGGGCGTCGGCGAGGAACCGCTGCAGCACCATCGGGGTCCGCTCGCCGCGGACCACCGCCTGCAGGTGGGCGCGGGCGTCGGTCAGCTGGGTCCACTCGGCCCCGGTGGCGGGGACGCCGTGGTCACGCATCCACGACGACGCGGCCGCGAGATCGGGCAGCGCGTCGGTCGGCACGCCGTCGACGACCGGGGTGGTGTTGAGCAACGCCAGCAGGAACGCCTCGTCCTCCGGCGTGGTCGCGTACACATCCATCACTAACCTCCAAAAGCTTGTTGACAGGTTACAGGATCGGGCGTTGAATGCACCTAACCGGTAAAACCATTTAAGGAGTTAGCCATGATCGATGTGCATCACCGCTACGCCACCGTGGACGGCCGCCGGCTGTTCTACCGCGAGGCCGGGACGCCCGGGAACCCGGTGATCGTGCTGCTGCACGGCTTCCCGACGAGCTCGTTCATGTTCCGCAACCTGATCCCCGAGCTCGCCGACCGCTACCACGTGATCGCGCCCGACTACCTCGGCTTCGGCTACTCCGACGCACCCCCGGTCGAGGAATTCGACTACACCTTCGACGCATTGACCGACTCCGTGGCCGGCCTTCTCAGCCAACTTGGCGTCGACCGGTACGCGATCTACGTCCAGGACTACGGCGCGCCGGTCGGCTGGCGGCTGGCCCTGCGCGACCCGGAGGCCATCACCGCGATCGTCACCCAGAACGGCAACGGCTACGACGCCGGCTTCGTGGTCGACGGCTGGGTGCCCGTGTGGGACTACCAGCGCGAACAGACCCCCGAGACCGCGGCGGCGCTGCGCGAGATGCTGACCTTCGAGGCGACCAGGAGGCAGTACCTGGCCGGCGTGCCCGACGAGTCCGTCGTCAGCCCGGACACCTGGCACCACGACTACGCGTTGCTGTCGCGCCCCGGCAACGACGCGATCCAGCTCAAGCTGTTCCTCGACTACGCGACGAACCCGAAGATCTATCCCGCGCTGCACGACTACCTGCGCACCAGCGCGGTGCCGCTGCTCGCCGTGTGGGGTGACAAGGATCCGTTCTTCGGGCCCGACGGTGCCCGCGCGTTCGCCGACGACGCCGTCGACCCCGAGATCCACCTGCTCGACGGCGGCCACTTCCTGCTGGAGAGCGCCCTGACCCAGGCGATCGCGCTGATCCGCGACTTCCTGGCCCGCCGGCTGCCGTGATCCCGGAGCGCCCGTCGCCACCGGGCGATCATTCTCACCCCGCAAACACCAGTTGAAGCGTGCCGGGGTGGGGTAGAAGAGGCGGGTGAACGCTACGACGCCGGCGACCCCCAGCCGCGGATCGATCTACCGAAGCCATCTCCGGGCCTGCGCCACCGTTGCGCTGTGGTTCCTCGCGGTGTCCGCGGCCCTGTGGGTGCTGTCCTGGGTGGTTGGCAAGACCTGGGTGATCCTGCTGCCGGTGCTGCTGGCGCTGATCCTGTCGACCGTGCTGTGGCCGCCGGTGCGGTGGCTGCGCGGGAGGGGCGTGCCCGCGGCCGCGGCGGTGCTGCTCGCGCTGCTGGTTGCTCTCGGCGTGATCGTGGCCGTGATCGCGGCGGTGGCGCCGGCGATCATCGACCAGGCCACCGAGCTGGCCGAACAGGCCACCG
This sequence comes from Mycobacterium sp. ZZG, assembly GCF_054786995.1. Classification (NCBI taxonomy): domain Bacteria; kingdom Bacillati; phylum Actinomycetota; class Actinomycetes; order Mycobacteriales; family Mycobacteriaceae; genus Mycobacterium; species Mycobacterium sp. ZZG. Next base: position 83,183 of record NZ_JBTBFV010000009.1, on the reverse strand, counting down.
CCGGTGTGGTGCAGGTGCGCGACTGGCTCGACGGCCCACCGCTGAACATCAGTGAAGCCCAGCTGAATTCGGCGGTCGAGGCCATCAACGACACGCTGAACAACAGCAGCGCGCAGATCGCGTCGGGGCTGTTCACCGGCGTGGGCGCGGCGACGTCGGCGCTCGTCACGCTGTTCACGACGGTGGTGGTCACGTTCTTCGTGCTCAAGGACGGTCCGGCGTTCATCCCGTGGCTGCGCCGCACGGTCGGAATGCCGGCTGCGCCGCACCTGGCCACGGTGCTGGAGCGGGTGTGGTCCACCCTCGGCGGGTTCATCCGGACTCAGGCGCTGGTCAGCCTGGTCGACGCGGTCCTGATCGGTATCGGGCTGGTGATCCTCGGCGTGCCGCTGGCCTACGCGTTGGCGATCATCACGTTCATCGGCGGCTTCGTGCCGATCGTCGGCGCGTTCGTCGCCGGCGGTCTGGCGGTGCTGGTCGCGCTGGTCGCCAACGGCCCGGTGAATGCGCTGATCGTGCTCGGCATCATCCTGGCGGTGCAGCAACTCGAGGGCAACGTGCTGCAGCCGTGGCTGCAGGCGAAGTCGATGAAGCTGCACGCGGCGATCGTGCTGCTGGCGGTCACGCTGGGCGCCTCGACGTTCGGTGTGATCGGCGCGTTCCTGGCCGTCCCGGTGGCCGCGGCGGTCGCGGTGGTGCTGCGGTACTACGACGAGCAGGTGGCCGCGGCCACGGGGGAGGACCGGCCTGCGCCCGACCGTGAGCCAGACGATGTCACCGCCGAGCCGGACGACGCCGACGAGCCGCCGAAATCGCATTCCACGCGCGCGAATTCGTGAGAACACCGCGCGGAATGCGATTTCGCCGCTGGGCAGGAACGCCGCTGAGCGATCGGGGTCAGCGCGCGAACATCAACGCGCGCTTGACCTCCTGGATCGCCTTGGTCACCTCGATGCCGCGTGGGCAGGCCTCGGTGCAGTTGAACGTGGTGCGGCAGCGCCACACTCCGTCGACGTCGTTGAGGATGTCGAGCCGCTCGGCGGCGGCCTCGTCACGCGAATCGAAGATGAAGCGGTGTGCGTTGACGATCGCGGCCGGTCCGAAGTAGGACCCTTCGCTCCAATAGACGGGGCACGAAGTGGTGCAGCACGCGCACAGGATGCACTTGGTGGTGTCGTCGTAGCGGGCGCGGTCGGTCTGGCTCTGGATTCGCTCGCGCGTCGGCTGATTGCCCGAGGTGATCAGGTACGGCTTGATCGCCTTGTAGGCGTCGAAGAACGGCTCCATGTCGACGACGAGGTCCTTCTCCACGGGCAGTCCGCGGATCGGCTCGATCGTGATGGTGAGCTGTTTCTTCGGGTTCTTCGGCAGCATGTCGCGCATCAGCACCTTGCACGCCAACCGGTTCACGCCGTTGATGCGCATCGCGTCCGAGCCGCACACCCCGTGCGCGCAGGACCGGCGGAACGTCAACGTGCCGTCCAGATACCACTTCACGTAGTGCAGCAGGTTCAGCAGCCGGTCGCTGGGCAGGCACGGCACGCGGAAGCTCTGCCAGCCGGCGTCATCGGGGGACTCCGGGTTGAACCGGGCGATCTTCAGAGTCACCATCACCGCGCCCTCGGGCACGGGGGGAGTGTCTTGCTTGTCCAGAACAGGCGCGCTCATCAGTACTTCCGTTCCATCGGCTCGTACCGCGTCATGACGACGGGCTTGTAGTCCAGGCGGATGTCACTCAGAAGGTCCGAACCCTCCTTGTAAGCCATCGTGTGCCGCATGTAGTTCGTGTCGTCGCGGTTGGGGTAGTCCTCGCGGGCGTGGCCGCCGCGAGATTCCTTGCGGTTCAACGCCCCGACGACGGTGACCTCGGCCAGCTCGAGCAGGAAGCCGAGCTCGATGGCCTCCAGCAGATCGCTGTTGTAGCGCTTACCCTTGTCCTGCACCGTGATCCGCGAGTAGCGCTCCTTGAGCGCGTGGATGTCGGTCAGCGCCTGCTTGAGCGTCTCTTCGGTGCGGAACACCGCGGCGTTGTTGTCCATCGACTGCTGCAGCGCGCCGCGGATGTCGGCGACGCGCTCGTTGCCGTGCTCGCTCAAGATGTCGCCGACCCAGCCGACCACCATCTCGGCCGGCTTGTCGGGCAGGTCGACGAAGTCGTGACCCAGGGCGTAGTTCGCCGCGGCGATCCCGGCGCGCCGGCCGAACACGTTGATGTCCAGCAGCGAGTTGGTGCCCAGACGGTTGGCGCCGTGCACCGACACGCACGCGCACTCGCCGGCGGCGTACAGACCCGGCACGATCGTGGTGTTGTCCGAGAGCACCTGGCCGTTGACCGTCGTCGGGATGCCGCCCATGACGTAGTGGCAGGTCGGGTAGACCGGCACCAGCTCCTTGACCGGATCCACGCCCAGGTAGGTGCGCGCGAACTCGGTGATGTCGGGCAGCTTGGCTTCCAATACGTCCTCGCCGAGGTGGCGCACGTCGATGTAGACGTAGTCCTTGTTCGGTCCGGCACCGCGGCCTTCGAGCACCTCCAGCACCATGGAGCGGGCGACGATGTCGCGCGGTGCCAGGTCGACGATCGTCGGCGCGTAACGCTCCATGAAGCGCTCACCCTCGCCGTTGAGCAACCGGCCGCCCTCGCCGCGCACGGCCTCGGAGATCAGGATGCCCAGCCCGGCCAGGCCGGTCGGATGGAACTGGTGGAACTCCATGTCCTCCAAGGGAAGTCCCTTGCGGAAGATGATGCCCAGCCCGTCGCCGGTCAGCGTGTGCGCGTTCGACGTGGTCTTGTACATCCGGCCCGACCCGCCGGTGGCGAACACGATCGCCTTGGCGTGGAAGACGTGGATGTCACCGGTGGCGAGCTCGTAGGCCACCACACCGGTGGCCACCGGGCCCGAGGCCGTCTCGGTCAGCGTGATGTCGAGGGCGTAGAACTCGTTGAAGAACTCGACGTCGTGCTTGACGCAGTTCTGGTACAGCGTCTGAAGGATCATGTGGCCGGTGCGGTCGGCGGCGTAACACGCGCGGCGCACCGGGGCCTTGCCGTGATCGCGGGTGTGCCCGCCGAAGCGGCGCTGGTCGATCCGGCCCTCGGGGGTGCGGTTGAACGGCATCCCCATCTTCTCCAGGTCCAGCACGGCGTCGATGGCCTCTTTGGCCATGATCTCGACCGCGTCCTGGTCGGCCAGGTAGTCGCCGCCCTTGACGGTGTCGAAGGTATGCCACTCCCAGTTGTCTTCCTCGACGTTGGCCAGGGCGGCGCACATGCCGCCCTGCGCCGCACCGGTGTGCGAGCGGGTCGGGTAGAGCTTGGTCAGCACGGCGGTCCGGACCCGGGGGCCGGCTTCCACGGCCGCCCGCATGCCTGCGCCGCCGGCGCCGACGATGACGACGTCGTAGCGGTGTTCAACAATCATGTGTCGCTCCCAGTCAGGAAATCGTCGCGTCGAACGTCAGCAGCACGTAGGTCCCCAGGACCAGCGTGAATGCCATCGACAGCGCCAGCAAGGTATTGAGCCAGAACTTGGTGGAGTCCTTGCGGGTGTAGTCGGCGATGATCGTGCGCATCCCGTTGCCGCCGTGCAGCTGGGCCAGCCACAGCAGCAGCAGGTCCCAGGTCTGCCAGAACGGCGACGACCAGCGCTCGGCGACGTAGTTGAAGTCGATGCGGTATACGCCGTCTTCCCACATCAGCATGATGAACAGGTGGCCGAGGGCCAGGAAGACGAGCACCACACCCGAGAACCGCATGAACAGCCAGGTGTATTTCTCGAAGTTGGGCATTCCGCCGCCGCGCCGCGCCGCGCGCGGGTTGTCCAGGCCCGCGGGGCGGTCGAAGCTGCGCTGCATGACGGGAGCCGGGCCGCCGCGCTCGGTGATGTGGTCGTACGGGTTCTCGGCCATCTTCTTTCCTGTACTCACAGGAACCTCTCCGCCATGTGCATACCTATCACTCCGACCGACGCGATGAACACGGCGATGAAGACGCCGGCGACCACCCACAGCATCTTGCGCTGGTGCCGCGGACCCTCCGACCAGAAATCGATGAGGATGATCCGGATGCCGTTGAGCGCGTGGTACAGCACGGCAGCGACGAGGCCGATCTCCATGAGCCCGATGATCGGGGTCTTGTAGGTCTCGATGATCTCGTTGTAGGCCTGCGGGCTGACCCGCACCAACGCGGTGTCGAGCACGTGCACGAAGAGGAAGAAGAAGATGGTGGCACCGGAGATGCGGTGCAGAACCCAGGACCACATGCCCGGGTCACCACGGTAGAAAGTGCGGCGACGCATCGGCTGTGATCGCGGTGCCGGTATGTCGGTATCGGCTGGTGTCGCCGTACTCATGTGACCCTCCAACGCCATCGGTGGACGTTCGAAGCTCGGTCCTGCTTGCCGGAGCCCCAAACCTCGGGGCGACTCTAATCCCCTACGTACTGTCAAACGAACTAGCGTGGGGGCGTATGCCCTGCTTCCAGGGTAGAAGTTAGGGTCGCCTATCTGGGACTTCGGGTCGCGGGACGGGGTGTTCGGAATTGATTCAGAGTCGGATCGGGCGGCGTGACGTGACGGCAGAGATCGACTGGAAGTTATTGCGCTGTAAAGCAATTGATGCCTCTGAGTATGCCTACGCGCCCTATTCGCGATTTCGCGTGGGAGCGGCCGCCCTCGTCGACGATCACCGGATGGTGGCCGGATGCAATGTGGAAAATGTCTCATATGGCCTAGGTCTCTGTGCCGAGTGCGCAGTGGTCTGCGCCCTACATTCCAGCGGTGGCGGACGGCTGGTCGCACTGTCCTGCGTAGGGCCCGACGGTGAGGTGCTGATGCCGTGCGGACGCTGCCGGCAGGTGCTGCTCGAGCACGGCGGCCCCGACATGCTCATCGACCATCCGCTCGGCCCGCGCCCGCTGCGCGAGTTGTTGCCCGACGCGTTCGGCCCCGACGATCTGGCCCGAAATCGCGTGCCCGCCGAGGAAACACCGTGACCGGCCTCACATTCGACGCGCCCAGCGTCATCCGGACCAAACGTGACGGCGGCGTCCTGTCCGACGCGGCGATCGACTGGGTGATCGACGCGTACACCCACGACCGGATCGCCGATGCGCAGATGTCGGCGCTGCTGATGGCGATCTTCCTGCGCGGCATGACCAACGCCGAGATCGCGCGCTGGACCGCCGCGATGATCGCCTCCGGGGAGCGGTTGGACTTCGGCGATCTGCGGCGTGACGGCCGGGCGCTGAAGCTGGTGGACAAACACTCCACCGGCGGTGTCGGGGACAAGATCACCATCCCGTTGGTGCCCGTGGTGATGGCGTGTGGAGGCGCGGTGCCCCAGGCCGCCGGGCGCGGGCTCGGCCACACCGGGGGCACCCTCGACAAATTGGAGTCCATCCCCGGTTTCACCGCCGAGATCTCCAAAGGCCGGATCCGCCAACAACTCTGCGACATCGGGGCGGCCATCTTCGCCGCCGGGGAGCTGGCGCCGGCCGATCGCAAGATCTACGCACTGCGCGACGTCACCGCGACCACCGAGTCGCTGCCGCTGATCGCGAGCTCGGTGATGAGCAAGAAGATCGCCGAGGGCACCCGCGCGCTGGTGCTCGACTCGAAGGTCGGGTCGGGGGCGTTCCTGGGCACCGAGGCCGAGTCGCGGGAGCTGGCCCGCACCATGGTCGAGCTTGGGGCCGAGCACGGTGTGCTGACCCGCGCGCTGTTGACCGACATGAACGCACCGCTGGGACGCGCCGTCGGCAACGCCGTCGAGGTCGTCGAATCCCTGGAGGTACTCGCCGGCGGCGGACCCGGCGACGTCGTCGAACTGACCCTGGCCCTGGCCCGCGAGATGTGCGACGCCGCCGGCCTGGACGCGGTCGACCCCGAGCAGACCCTGCGCGACGGCACCGCGATGGACCGGTTCCGAGAGTTGGTGGCCGCCCAGGGCGGGGACCCCGATGCGGCGTTGCCCTTGGGTGCGCATACCGAGACCGTCAGCGCGCCGGGCGGTGGCACCATGGGAGACATCGACGCGATGGCGGTGGGACTGGCGGTGTGGCGGCTCGGGGCGGGCCGCTCGGCGCCCGGTGAACGGGTGCAGTTCGGCGCCGGCATGCGCATCCACCGCAAGCCGGGTGAGTCCGTCGCCGCCGGCGCACCTTTGTTCACCTTGTACACCGACACTCCCGAGCGGCTCGCCGGCGCGCTGGCCGAGCTCGACGGGGCGTGGAGTGTCGGCGATCAGCCGCCGCCCGCGCGCCCGCTCATCATCGATCGGATCACCATGTAGGAGGTTCTGCCGTGACGACACCGTTGACGCTCGACCACATCCGGCGCGCACCCAAGGCGCTGTTGCACGACCACCTCGACGGCGGTCTGCGTCCGTCGACGGTGTTGGAGCTGGCCGAGCAGTACGGCTACGAGGACCTACCCGCCACCGACGTCGACAGCCTCGCCACGTTCTTCCACACCGCCGCGCACAGCGGCTCGCTGGTGCGCTACCTGGAGCCGTTCGCCCACACCGTCGGCGTCATGCAGACCCCGGACGCGCTGCAGCGCGTCGCCCGCGAATGCGTCGAGGACCTCGCGGCCGACAACGTCGTCTACGCCGAGGTCCGGTTCGCCCCCGAACTGCACATCGAGGCCGGGCTGTCCCTGGACGCCGTCGTCGACGCGGTGCTGGCCGGCTTCGCCGACGGCGAGAAGGCCGCCGCCGCCGACGGACGGACGATCACGGTGCGCTGCCTGGTGACCGCGATGCGTCATGCGGCCCGCTCTCGGGAGATCGCCGAGCTCGCGATCCGGTTCCGGGACAAGGGTGTCGTCGGCTTCGACATCGCCGGGGCGGAGGCCGGATATCCTCCCACCCGGCACCTGGACGCCTTCGAGTACATGCGAAGCAACAACGCGCGCTTCACGATTCACGCCGGCGAGGCGTTCGGTTTGCCGTCGATCCACGAGGCGATCGCGTTCTGCGGGGCCGATCGGCTGGGCCACGGTGTGCGCATCGTCGACGACATCGAGATCGACGCCGACGGCACCGCGAGGCTGGGCCGGCTCGCATCGCTGCTGCGGGACAAGCGGATTCCGTTCGAGATGTGCCCGAGTTCGAATGTGCAGACCGGTGCCGTCAAGAGCATCGCCGAGCACCCCTTCGACCGGCTGGCGCGGCTGCGCTTCCGGGTCACGGTCAACACCGACAACCGGTTGATCAGCGACACCTCGATGAGCCTGGAGATGCTGCGGCTGGTCGAGACGTTCGGCTACGGCTGGAGCGACCTGGAGCGCTTCACCATCAACGCGATGAAGTCGGCGTTCATCCCGTTCGACCAGCGGCTGGCGATCATCGACGAGGTGATCAAGCCGCGCTACGCCGTCCTGGTGGGGTAAGCCGAACTCACTCCTCGCGCAGGCGGGACTCCGCGAACGACTCCAGCGACTCCCACTGCGCCACCGCGTCGGCGTACGGTCCGCCCGGCCGGACCGTCTTCGGGTCGAGCACGTGGGCGATCACCCGGCCCAGCGCGGTGTCGGTGGAGAGCTTGGTCTGGACGCTGGTGTCTTCGGAGTAGTCGCCGATGTCGCGCAGCAGTTCGACGGCGAGCTCGAGCTGATCGTGGTCGAGCGCGTCGGGACCCTCGGCCAGGTCGTCGACGATCCCGGTCAGGACGTAGATGTTGTCATCGGTGACGTCGACCCGCAGCGAACCGTCGGTGGCCGCGGTGCGGATGTCGTCGTAGGTGGCCAAGTCGGACAGGTCGTGGTCGTGTTCGTCGGCCAGGTAGCGGGCCAGTGTCCGCTCGGACGGGAACACGCTGATGCGGCCGTTGCGGCCGAGGAAGATCGGGTGGTCGTTCAGATAGCAGCGCAGCGTGAAGAACGTGCCGCGGCTGGTCATGATCCGGACCGGATCGATACCGACCCGCGACCAGAAATCCTTGTCGCTGCCGAGCACCTTGGTCGCGGCCTCGGCGGCCAGCGAGTCGGCCTCCTCGTCGGTGTCGACCACATCGTCGATGACGAGGTCGTCCTCGTCGGGCTCCGGAGCCGGCTCGTCGAGTTCGGCCTGGGCCTTCGCCACGGCGGCGCTGTCCACCTCGGGGATCGTGATGATCGCGTCGAGCGCCTCGATCACGTTGTCCCAGCTCTTGGCGATGATCTTCTCGATCTCCGCCCAGCGCTTGCGGCCGGCACGGCCCGCGAACGCCTCCACGCCGCCGCCGACGGTGCCCAGCACGGGGTTGCCGTTGAAGAACTTCGTCACCGCGGGCAGTTCACACACCGAACCCATCGACGACACCACCGCGAGCGCGCCGTGCAATGCGCGCACGCTGTCCTCGGTCGGCTTCTTGGAGAGCAGTTCCTCCAGGACCACCAGGTCGTGGGTGTTCTCATCGGTCGGCGCTAGCCGGTGGGCGTTGGCCTCGGTCAGCTTCTGCCACGCCGGGTGGTCGACGAGGTCGTTGTCGGTGCTGGTACGCACGAAAGCCGCCAGGTCGGCCACTGATTCCAGGACATAGAGGTCCTCGTCTTTACCGAGGAAGGCCTCCCACTCGTCGCCGTCGGCACGCCACCGCGGCGCCCACAGCGTGTACACGTCGCCCTTGGTCAACGTCAGTCCGATCGGCACGATGTCAGCAGCCATGCGGCACAGCCTAACGACCTGGCCCGGAGGCATCGTGGGCATGGCCGTGCTTAACCCCGGGCGTGGCCCACCGTTGCCGTACCGCAACCCGTTCGTCGCTTGGGATGTTGGTCAAGCCTGCCATGATCGCCGGGTGATCAGACTGGGCCTACACGGCCTCGGCATCGGCGCCGGTGCGCAGCGCACCGTGATCGATGCGGTGGCGGCCGCGGCCGAGCGGTCGGGATTCGCGACGCTGTGGGTGGGGCAGCGGGTGGTGATGCCCGGGGATCCGCGGTCACAGCGCCCCTACCGCGACGACGGGGCGATCGAACTGGCCCCGCAGACCGACTGGCTGGACCCGATGGTCGCCCTCAGCTTCGCCGCGGCGGCGACCAACCGGATCGAGTTGGCGACCGGGGTGCTCCTGCTGCCGGAGCACAACCCGGTGATCACCGCCAAGCAGGCCGCGTCGCTGGACCGCATGACCGGTGGGCGGCTGTCGCTGGGCGTCGGGATCGGGCGGTCGAAAGCCGAGTACGACGCGCTCGGGGTGCCGTTCGAGGGCCGGGCGGACCGGTTGGCAGAGTACGTCGCGGCAATGCGCACCCTGTGGCGCGACGACGTCGCGTCCTTCTCCGGACGGTATGTGGCCTTCGACCGGGTGTGCGTCAACCCCAAGCCGCACGGCCGGTCGATCCCGATCATGCTGGGCGGCAACTCCGATGCGACGCTGCGTCGGGTCGCCGAGTGGGGCGACGGTTGGTACGGCTTCAACCTCGCCGACGTCGAGGAGGCGGCGTCACGGGTGTCGAAGCTGCGCGCGCTCTGCCGAGAGATGGGCCGTGACCCGACCGATCTGAAGGTGGCGGTCGCCCTGCGGGATCCGGTGCCTGCCGACGCGGGCCGGCTGGCCGACGCGGGCATCGACGAGTTGGTCCTGGTGGCCGGCCCGCCCGCGGACCCGATCGCCGCGGAGGCCTGGATCTCCGAGCTGGCCGGCAGATGGATGCGGGTACGCACCTGAGCGCGCGCCCAGATCGCGTCTGTCGGAGAAGGGTCGGGTCAGGACCGCGTGGACTGGAGTTTCGGCGATGCCGGCCGCGGTCGCGCCGTGGCTGCGGGCACCGGGTCAAACGCGGCCGGATCCTCCATGTACTCGCGGAAGACCCGTGCCATGGTGGCCGCCTGGTAGCCGTCGACGAATCGGTGGTCGAGCGTCATCGTCATCGGCAGCACCTGGCGGACCACGGGCTGACCGTCGCGGGCCACCACCTTGTCGATCACGCCGCCCACCACGATCACGAACGGCACGTGGCAGAACGTCGGCACCGGCGCGGCGGCGGTCTCCAGACCGTAGGTGCCGACATTGCTGACCAGGACGGAGCCGTAGGGGCGCGCCTCCAGCCCGAGCAGGGGTAGGGGTAACTGCAAGGTCTCGGTGACGAAGCCGATGCCGTCCATCATCCGGCGCAGGGCCAGCGGCGGCACCAGCTGGGCGATCGTCTTCGCCCGCTTGAACTGGGGATCGTCACCGTGCCGGATCCGCGCAGCGCGGTCGGCGAGTTCGCGGGCGACGGTCCACGGGGGCTTCTCGTCGATCCGCCGCACCACCGCCCCCGACAGGTCGGTCGCGGACGCCTCGACTCCCGCGACCGGATCGGAGCGCAGGGACACGACGAAGAAGCAGTCGATGGTCGGCGACGGCAGGAAGCTGCCGAATGCCACCCGGCCGTTGAGTCCCGGCAGCGCCACGAACACCTTGGCGGCGGCCCGGCCGACCAGGTGCATCGGGGTGATGTGCTCGCCCGTGGCGGCGCGGACCTCGCCGATGTACTCCTCGAGCCGGGTCGCTTCGACGTCCATCGTGGCCGAGATGATCGGGTCCGTCCGGGGCCGCCACGTGGCCATGGCGATCTTGCGCCACACGGAAAACGGGACCGACGACGTCGTCCCGAGCAGCGCTCCGATCATCGCCGATCCCCTTTCCCTCACGGGCCCCGACGGGAACTGCCGTCTGGGCCGGCGCGGTCAATTGTCAGAACGCGGCCCGCCTCGAGGCCAGAGCACAAGGTCACTTCGGGAGAACCGGGACGCGGTCGCTTCACCGACGGCTGCGCCGAGAGTCGGGACCTTTTCCTCTGTGGAGAGCACCGGCCCTGCGCGAGGATCTGGGCACGGCCGTGCGGGCGTGTCGTCAGCTGTGAACAGGGGTGTGCCATGTCGATGCCGAAGCCGACGGATGGCCGGGGTGTGGCGGTCGCCGGCATCCTGGGTGCCGCCGTGCTGGCTGCGCTGCTGCTGGTCCCGGGCCTGCGTCTCGGCGCCGACCGGCCGTGGCTGGGCGCGGTGGTGATCGTCGTCCCGACGGCGGCGCTGTTGGCCGCGAGCGGGTATCGGCACTACGGGCGCGGCCGCGCGGTCGCGGTCGCGCTGGCGGTGACGGTGATCGCCGGCGCGGTGAGCTGGCTGGTCGCGGTGTTCACCTTGGTCAAGGCGCTCAGCGGATCAGGGGTGGGGCTGGTGTGGGCGATCCTGCTGTTCCTCACCCCCGCGGTGTCGGTGGCGGCGCTCGGCGCGCTGGCGCTGCGCGTCGTCCCGGCCCAACCGCCCGGCGTCGTGGCCGACGACGCGCATCGACGCAGCGGCGCACCCCGATGACCGGGACGCAGACGGGCGCCGCTGCGGTCTCGGACCGCCGGCCGAGCGGCGCGGGCGCGCCTGACGCCCACCGGATCGCCGAGGTCGACACCGTCGTCGATGTCGCCGCTGCCGCCGCCCGCCAGTACCGCACGCTCGATCAGAAGCAGGTCGACGCGATCGTCGAGGCGATGGTGCGCGCCGGACTGCGGGCCGCCGCCGAACTGGCCGCGCTGGCGATCGAGGAGACCGGGTTCGGTGTCTTCGAGGACAAGGTCGTCAAGAACTACGTGGCGACCGAGTTCCTGCACGACTACCTGCGGGACAAGAAGTCGGTCGGCGTCATCGACGAAGACGTGGAGAACAACATCCGCTACATCGCCGAACCCATCGGTGTGGTGCTGGCGATCACCCCGGTGACCAACCCGACGTCGACCGTGTTGTTCAAGGCGATCGTCGCGGCCAAGACCCGCAACGCGGTGCTGTTCCGTCCGTCGCCGTACGCGACGCGCTGCTGCGAACGCAGCGTCGAGATCCTGCGTGAGGCCGCTGAGGCCGCCGGAATGCCGCGCGGGGCGCTGCAGGTGATCCCGGATGCCGCGCACGAGGTGACGCACCACCTGTTCGAACATCCGAAGGTGGACTTCGTCTGGGGACCGGCGGACCGAAGATCGTCGCGCTCGCCAACGCCTCCGGCAAGCCGGGCCTCAGCGTCGGACCCGGCAACGCGCCCATCTACATTCACGAGACGGCTGACGTCAAGGGCGCCGTCGTCGACATCCTGATCTCGAAAACCTTTGACTCGTCGGTGATCTGCCCCGCCGAGCAGACCTGCATCATCGACGACGCCGTCTATGACGACACCATCGCCGAGTTCGAGCGGATGGGTGCTCGCCTGCTCACCGACGACGAGACCGCAAAGGTGGCCGACTTCGCGTTCGGCTGCGGCGACAAGATCTCGCTGGAGGCTGTCGGGCAGAAGGCGTCGGAGCTGGCGGCCCGCGCCGGGTTCACCGTGCCCCCGACCGTGAAAGTTCTTCTGGCGCAATTACCGTCGGATCTCGCGGAGCTCGACGCACATCCGCTGGTGTCCGAGAAGCTGATGCCGGTGCTGGGGGTGGTGCGCGCGCGCAGTGTGCAGCACGCCATCGACGCCGCGGTGCTGGTCACCGAGCACGGCGGACTGGGGCACACGTCGGCGATCTACGCGGCCGACGACGACGTCGTCGAACGGTACGGTCTGGCCGTCCGCACCGGGCGCATCCTGGTGAACGCGCCCACGGCGGTCGGCGCGCTCGGAGGCATCTACAACAACCTGACGCCCACCTTCTCGCTGGGTTGCGGAACCGGGGGCGGCTCGAGCACCACCGAGAACGTCAACTACCGGCAGCTGCTCAACATCAAGACGCTGGCGCACCGGCGGACCCCGCCGCAGTGGTTTCGGGTGCCGTCGAACACCTACTTCAACGAGGGCGCGCTGGACAACCTGCGCGACCTCGACTGCGAGACCGCCGTGGTGGTCACCGACGCGCTGAGTGAGCAACGCGGCGTGGTGGACCAGGTGCGCGGCAAGCTGCGTACCCATCACGTGCAGGTGTTCACCGAGGTGACACCCGAACCGGACGAGGCGTCGATCCGCCGCGGTGTCGCGTTCCTGCAGCGGTCCGAGCCCGATGTGGTGATCGCCGTGGGCGGCGGTTCGGTGCTCGACGCGGCAAAGGCGATGCGGTTGTTCTACGAACATCCCGAGATGGATCTCGACGAGCTGACGATGCCGTTCCTCGATCCCCGCAAGCGGGTGGCGGACTTCCCGAAGGATCGGCACCGCATCCAGCTGGTGGCCATCCCGACGACGTCGGGCACCGGGTCTGAGGTGTCGCCGGCGGCGGTGCTGACGGTGCAGGGGCGGAAGGAGACGCTCGTCGATTACAGCCTGGTGCCCGACCTTGCGATCGTCGACCCGGTCCTGACGTCATCGATGCCCCCGGCGCTCACGGCCGACACGGGCATCGACGCGCTGACCCACGCGCTGGAAGCGGTGATCTCGATCTTCGCGTCCAGCTACACCGACGCGCTGTGCGCGCAGGCGGTGCGGCTGATCTTCGGCGCGCTGCCGCGGGCCTACGACGATCCCGGTGATCTGGCGGCGCGGACCGACATGTCCAACGCCGCAACGCTTGCCGGTCTGGCGTTCTCGAACGCTTTCGTCGGCACCAACCATGCGCTGGCCCACGCCGTCGGTGCCCGATTCGGCATCGCGCACGGGCGGGCCAACGGGATCTTCCTGCCCCATGTGATGCGCTACAACTCGAGCCTGCCGAGCAAGTTCATGCCCGCGCCCGGCTACTCGGCGTACGTGGTGCCCGAAAAGTATGCCCAGATCGGTCAATTGGTGTTCGGCGGTCACGAGCCGGAGGACAGCATGCAGCGGCTCTTCGCCGCCGTCGAAGATCTCCTGGACCGGCTCGACATGCCACGCTCGTTGAAGGAGTACGGGGTGCCGGAGGACGAATTCCTTGCCGTGCTTCCAGAACTCGCAATGACGGCGTTCGAGGACCTGAGCAATCGCACCAACCCCCGGATGCCGCTGGTCGAGGAAATCACGGCGCTGCTGAGGCTGGGCTACTACGGCGACTAGGGGATTGACCCATCCGGGCTGCGGAAGAAGCTGTCGTGAGCGAGCACATAGAGCGGCCGTTCGTAGCCGCACTTCTGGTAGTAGTCGACGGCGAACACCGACAGGCCGAAGTTCATCAGGCCGCCGGAGTGGTTCGACACCGGCCTTGGAACGCAAACTCTTTCGGACAGACATCCTGCCGGTGTCGATCGGCTTTCCGTTCGGCTTGAGTGTGGTGGCCGGCGGTCCGAGTGCTAGTACCTGACGCGCGGCTGAACGCGAGTTTGCACTCAGGGTCGTGGTGAGTAGATCACGGCCGTCAGAGCAATCTCGCGTTCAGCTTCGGCACAAGCGCTGGTGGCCGACCTCGGGCTGAACGACGACGGGCCCAACCGGTCTCCCGGCGCCGGTCAATCTGCCGCTGCCCACCAAAATCCTCACGCGGGTGCTGCCGCCGATCGAGATCGCTGCGAGTTCGGAGACGAGCCCGGCGTGGCCAGGGTCGACGCGCACGTCCGTGCGGTGATGCAGCACGGCCTGGCCCAACTGGCACGTCAACGCCGGCTGCCCATCCTGGGCTGAGCGGCCCGGCGCGTAATCAGGCCGTCGGCCGCCAGAACCCCTGGAATCCCTGGCCGGCGTTGGCGGTGCGGATCGGCGACAACTGCACGGGATCGCCGGCCTCGACCATCAGACCGCCACCGACGATCATCGCGACGTGTCCGTCCCACACCGCGAGATCGCCGGGCAGCACCGATGACCCCGCGACCGCGCCGCCGATGTCCTGCTCCTGCGCCAGCCGTGGGATGTCCAGGCCCGCTTCGCGGTAAGCCCACTGGGTCAGTCCGCTGCAGTCCAATCCGACCCCGGGCGTCGTCCCGCCCCACAGGTAGGGCACTCCGAGCTGGGTCAGCGCGTGCCGGACGGCGCCGGCGGCCACCGCGTTGGGGGCCGTCACGATCGTGCCGTCGGGCAACCGGACTGCCACGCCCTCGCCGAATGACGCCGCGTCCGGTGTCCCGGCGTCGTCGGGTCGGGTGAACGCGGCGAAGTCACCGAGGGCGCCCGAGCCCGGTGCACCCGAACCGAAGCCCGAGCCCAGCCCGCCGTTCCATCCGGTGCCGGGGCCCGGCGCGCCCACACTCGGCGCGCCGGAGTGGTATGCGGCCGGTGCTGTCGCCGCCGAGGCCTCGGGAGCGGCTGGAACGTGGGAAGCGGCCGGAGCCCCCAACGCCGCGGCCTGCCCGTCCAGCTCGACCGAGAGTTCCTCGACCACCGCGATGGCACGGGCCAGCGCCTCTCGCGCCTCGGCCAGCAGCTCCCGTGCCACCCCCGGTGAGTCCAGATGGGGCTCCAAAGCGCTTGCCTTGGATTCGAATTCGTCGACGATGTGCTGCAGGCGACGATGGGCTCGTGCCACTAGCGAGGCCGCGTCGGCCGCCGCGGCGCCCAGCCCGCCGGTGCGCTCGGCGGCGGCGTCGATCGCCGCCACAGTCGACGTCGCGACCTCCGCGGCGGCGTCGGCCCCGGCACCCGACCAGTTGGCGTGGGCGCGCAGCCAGGCCTGGCCCGCCGCGTCGGCGATCTCGGTCAGCGTCGCGCGGAGCCCGTCGAGCGTCGCCGCCGGATCGGCCGCACCGGACCATCCCGGCCCGACGAGCTGCTGCACCCGGCGGATCGGCGCTGTGAGTGCGGCGACCGTCGAACTGGGCATCACCGGCCGCCGGTGATCCGGGACGCGGCGGCGTCGTCGGAGCCGGCGTAGGCGTGCGCCGCCTCTGACGCTGCGGCGTCGCCCGCCTCCAACGACCTGCTGACCGTTGTCAGCAGCAGGGCCTGATCCTCGGCGGCCCGCGCCAGTGCGGCCAGGAAGCGGGCGCCGACAGGACCCAGCAGCGGTGCGGCCGCGCCGGCGGCCGCGGTGAGCCGGGCCGCCGCCGTATCGAGGTGGGCGGCGTGCACGGAGCAGGCGGCGCCGTACTCGCGGATCGAGTCGGTGTCCACGGACAGCGGGGCGGGCATATGGATAGGACGCCGGGAAGCTCGGCGCGGTTCCCGTTAAGGTCTGGACCCATGGATGTGCGCGTTGTCGACCACCCCTTGGCCGCGGCGCGGCTGACCACCCTGCGCGACGAGCGCACCGACAACGCCGGTTTCCGCGCCGCGTTGCGCGACCTGACGCTGATGCTCGTCTACGAGGCCACCCGGGAACTGGCCGTCGACACCGTGCCGGTGCGCACCCCACTGTGTGAGACCGCCGGCACGCGGCTGGCCGCCCCGCCGCTGCTGGTGCCGGTGCTGCGCGCGGGCCTGGGCATGGTCGACCAGGCGCACGCTCTCATCCCCGAGGCCCGCGTCGGCTTCGTCGGAGTGGCGCGCAACGAGGAGACCCACCAGCCCACCCCGTATCTGGAATCGCTGCCCGACGATCTGAGTCACCAGCCGGTGATCGTGCTGGACCCGATGCTGGCCACCGGCGGGTCGATGGCTCACACGCTGGAACTGCTTTACGCGCGTGATGTGGTGGATGTGACCGCGATCTGCGTGGTCGTCGCACCCGAAGGTCTGCGAGCGCTGGAGAAGGTGGCTCCCGAGCTACGGTTGTTCACCGCGACCATCGACTCGGGCCTCAACGACTACGCCTACATCGTGCCGGGCCTCGGCGACGCCGGCGACCGCCAGTTCGGCCCCCGCTGACACCCCCCGAAATCGCATTCCACGCGCGTCAAGTCGCGAAAATTCCGCGTGGAATGCGATTTCGGCGAATCATGGCCAGGCGCGCACCGCGGCGGCCACCGTGTCCTGCACCCGGGCGGCCCGGGCCTGAGCGGCGGCCAACTCCCCGGAACACCGGATCTCGATGTAACTCTTCAGCTTCGGCTCGGTGCCGGACGGGCGGGTCACCACCCGCACCGAGGTCGTGTCGTCACCGCCGGTGAACACCAGGGCGTCGGTGCGCGCCGCCAGATCGGTCGCTGCCAGATCGGCGACTGTGACCGGGAATCCGGCGATCTGCGCCGGCGGCGCGGCACGCAGCCGTTCCATCAGCGCCGCCGCCTCCTGCAGTGAATCCACCCGCCGGGTGACGGCCGAGGTGCTGTGCACGCCGTGGCGGCGGGCCAGGTCGTCGAGCGCGTCGAGCACTGTCAGGCCCCGGTTGCGCAGTGCAACAACCAGATCAGCGGCCAGCACGGCCGCGCTGATGCCGTCCTTGTCGCGCACGGCCTCGGGGTCCACGCAATGCCCGATCGCTTCCTCGTAGGCGTACAGCAGGGCCGCGTCTTCCATGCCGTCGTCGGCGCGGGCCAGCCATTTGAACCCGGTCAGCGTCTCGACGTGGCGGGCCCCGCGTTCGGCGGCGATGGCGGCCAGCATCCGCGACGACACCACGGTGCTGGCCACTACGGCGTGGGTGTTGTCGCCCTGCGAGAGCAGGTAATCGCCCAGCAGCCAACCGGTTTCGTCACCCGAGAGCATCCGCCAGCCGTGCGGGGTGGGCACCCCGATCGCGCAGCGGTCGGCGTCGGGATCCAGCGCGATTGCGATGTCGGCGTCCACGGCGGCGGCCAGGGCGGTCAGCTGGTCTGACGCGCCGGGTTCTTCGGGGTTCGGGAAGGCCACGGTCGGGAAGTCCGGGTCGGGAGCGAACTGACGCTCGACGACGTGTACGTCGTCGAATCCGGCCAACGCCAGTGCGTCGAGTGCGAATTCACCGCCCACCCCGTGCATCGGGGTCAATGCGATCCGCGCCGTGCCGGTGGTGCGGCGCACCGTGGCGGCGCGTTCGGCATAGGCGCGCAGCAGGTCGATGCCCGACGTGTCGACAGGACGGCGCGGGATCTCGTCTGCCGGCGGCGCCGACGCGATGGCGTGCTCGATGTCGCGGTCGGTGGGGGAGACGATCTGCAGCCCGCCGGCGAAGTACACCTTGTACCCGTTGTCCTGCGGTGGATTGTGCGATGCGGTGATCTGCACCCCGGCCGCGGCGCCGGTGGTGCGGACGGCGAACGCCACGGCCGGCGTCGGCACCGCGCACGGCATCAGTGTCACCGAAAAGCCCTGCGCGGAAAGAACTTCGGCAGCGGCGCGGCCGAACTCGGCGGAGCGGTGCCGGGCGTCGTAACCCACCACGACGCGCGATCCGTCGAGTGCGCGGTCGGTCAGCACCCGGGCCACCGCCCACGTCGCCCGCAGCACCACCGCGAGGTTCATGCCGTTGGGGCCCGCCCGCAGCGGCCCGCGCAGGCCTGCGGTGCCGAATGTCAGCGACCCGGTGAAACGCTCGGCCAGCTCGTCGTCCGTGCAGGCGGCGAGCTCGGCGGCCGAGGCCGGATCAGGGTCGTGAGACAGCCACTCCTGCACAGCAGTTCGCAACGGCGAGGTCACCCCGTCATTGTGCCCTGACGGCACGCCCGTCAGCCCTGGCGCATGCCGGCGTCGGATTCGGCGAGCTTGCGCAGGATGGGCGCCACCAGCATCAGCAGGTCGAACTCCAGCTCGGACAGCGTGTCGCGCATGGTCTGGTGAAGCCAGGCGTCGCGCTCGGCGCGGTCGGCTTCCAGCAGCGCCAGCCCGTCATCGGTGATCTCCACGAGCTGGCGGCGGCGGTCGTTCTCATCGGGCCGCCGGCTCACCAGCCCGCGGGACTCCAGCTCGTTGAGCGAGTCGGTCAGCGACTGCACCCGGACGTGCATCCGCACGCCGAGTTCGGCGGGCGTGGTCACTCCGGTGCGGCTGATCTCACCGAGCAGCTGCATCTGGCTCAACGTGAGTCCGTTGTCCGGACGATGCCGCCGCAGCTGCCGCGCCACCGCCATCAGCGACTCACGCAATTCGGTCGCCGCGGTGAATGCCCGGTCGGGCTGCCTCGTCATTCCCAAGTCAAAACTTGGTAACTACAGTTCGTCACTCAGCATCACTCCTTGTTGAGATCTTGGCATGGCAAGAGCATACTTGGCATCGATGACGGTGAAAGCGGTTTGGCGGCAAATACCCGGTTGGGCGGTCCTTCTTGCGCTGACCGTCGCGGTCACCGTCCCGCTGACGCTGGTCGGAGTGCCGTCCGCGGCGCTGTTCGCCGCGCTGGTCGTCGGTATCGCGGTGGCGCTGACCTCCCGCGGCCCCGAGCGCGTCCCGCGCAAGCTGGGCATCGCGGCCCAAGGGGTGCTCGGCGTCTACATCGGCACCATGGTCCAGCAGGACGCGCTGAACACACTCAAGGACGACTGGGCGATCGTGCTGGCCGTCGCGGCCGGCACGCTGGCGCTCAGCGTGATCGCCGGCGCGCTGCTGGGGCTGCGCCGCGACGTGACCCCGTTGACCGGATCACTGGCCCTGGTCGCCGGCGGGGCATCCGGGCTGGTCGCCATCGCCCGTGAACTCGGCGGCGACGACCGCGTGGTTGCCGTGGTGCAGTACCTGCGGGTGGCGCTGGTGACCGCGTCGATGCCGGTGGTCGTCACGCTGATCTATCACGCTGACCGTTCCCATAACGCGGTCGACGCCACCCGAACCCCTTCGGCGCCTTGGTATCTGAGCGTGGCAATGATGATCGCCCTGGTGCTGGTCGGTGGGACCGGCGGCCGGCTGATCCGGTTGCCAGGCGCCGGGCTGCTCGGGCCGCTGGCGTTGACGGTCGCGCTGGAAGTCAGCGGGTTGTCGTTCGGGCTGTCGGTGCCGGTGTTGCTGGTGCAGGCCGGTTACATGCTGATCGGTTGGCAGGCCGGGCTGGCGTTCACCCGGGACTCGCTGCGCTCGGTCGGCCGGCTTCTGCCCGTGGCGGTGGGGCTGATCGTGTTCATCGGCGTGGCGACGGCGGGGCTGGGCATCGTGCTTGCTCACGTCGCGGGCCTGACCCCGCTGGAGGGGTACCTGGCGACCAGTCCCGGCGGGGTGTACGCGGTGCTCGCCACCGCGGTGGAGACCGGCTCCAACGTGACGTTCGTGATCGCCGCGCAGGTGGTCCGGATCCTGCTGATGCTGTTCGCCGCGCCGGTCATGGCGCGCGCGGTTTTGTGGATGAGTCGGAGGCTGAGCACGCCCGATCAGAGCCGGGAGATCACCGCCGACAACAGGGAGCCCATCCGCGTCGCCGACTGACGGCCCGCCTCCAGCACCTCGGCATGGCTCAGCGGCTGGCCCGTCATCCCGGCCGCGAGATTGGTGACCAGCGAGACCCCCAGCACCTCGGCGCCGGCCGCCCGCGCGGCGATCGTCTCGTGCACCGTCGACATGCCGACCAGGTCGGCGCCCAGCGTGCGCAACATCCGGATCTCCGCGGGGGTCTCGTAGTGCGGGCCGGGCAACCCGGCATAGATGCCGTCGGGCAACCCGGGCTCGATGTCGCGGGCCAGCGCGCGCAACCGCGGCGAGTACGCGTCGACCAGATCCACGAACTGGGCGCCTACCAGCGGTGAGCGCGCCGTCAGATTGAGGTGGTCGCTGATCAGCACGGGCTGACCCACCGAGAAGTCCTCGCGCAGCCCGCCGGCGGCGTTGGTCAGCACCACGGTGCGCACCCCGGCCGCGCAGGCGGTGCGCACCGGATGCACGACGTGACGCAGGTCGTGGCCCTCATAGGCGTGAATGCGGCCGAGCAGCACCAGCACCCGGTGCGTGCCGACCCGCAGCGACAACACCTGGCCCCCGTGACCCTGCGCGCTGGGCGGTGTGAAGCCGGGCAGCTCGGCCATCGGGACGACCGCGCCGGGATCGCCGAGTTGCGCGGCGGCCGGCGCCCATCCCGAGCCCAGCACGACGGCGACGTCGAAGCCGTCGACACCGGTGCGGGTGCGCAGCGCATCGGCGGCCCGCGTGGCCTCTGCTGACGGGTCTTCCACAGGCGGCAGCTTAATTGGGGTGTTCGTGCAGTGAGATACTTGCCTGCATGCCCACCGCCGCCGCGTCGACCTGCGTCGAAGACGCAGTGCACCGCCGCCGCGTCGACCTGGTCGAGCTGTCGCACGCCATCCACGCCGAACCCGAGCTGGCGTTCGAGGAGCACCGTAGCTGCGCCAAGACCCAGGCCCTGGTCGCCGAGCGCGGGTTCGAGATCTCCGCCGGCGTCGCCGGCCTGGACACCGCCTTCCGCGCCGTCTTCGGCAGCGGGCCGCTGGTCGTCGGTGTCTGCGCCGAGTACGACGCGCTGCCCGACATCGGGCACGCCTGTGGGCACAACATCATCGCGGCGTCAGCGGTGGGCACCGCGCTGGCGCTGGCCGAGGTCGCCGATGCGCTCGGTCTGACGGTGGTGCTGCTCGGCACCCCGGCCGAGGAACTGGGCGGCGGGAAGGCCCTGATGCTCGACGCGGGGGTGTTCGACGACATCGCCGCGACGGTGATGCTGCACCCCGGGCCCGTCGACATCGCGGCCGCCCGGTCGCTGGCGCTGTCAGAGATGACGATCGGCTACGCCGGTCGCGAGTCTCACGCCGCGGTCGCCCCGTATCTCGGGCTCAACGCCGGCGACGCGGTGACCGTGGCGCAGGTGGCGATCGGACTGCTGCGGCAGCAGCTGGCGCCCGGCCAGATGGTGCACGGCATCGTCACCGACGGCGGGCAGGCTTCCAACGTCATCCCCGGACACACCGAGATGCGCTACACGATGCGGGCGACCAACTCGGAATCGTTGCGCGCGTTGGAATCCCGGATGGCCGGGTGCTTCGCGGCGGGCGCGGTGGCCACCGGGTGCGAGCACATCGTCACCGACACGGCGCCGGCCTACGCCGAACTGGCCCCCGATCCGTGGCTGGCCGAGACGTTCCGCGCCGAGATGACCCGGGTCGGTCGCACCCCGCTGCCGACCGAGCTGGAGGCGTCGGTGCCGCTGGGCAGTACCGACATGGGCAACGTCACGCAGGTGATGCCCGGGATTCATCCGGTCGTCGGCATCGACGCCGGAGGCGCGTCGATCCACCAGCCCGAGTTCGCCGCGGCGGCGGTCAACGCCAGCGCCGACACCGCGGTGATCGAGGGGTCGATCATGTTGGCGCGCACCGTGGTTGCGCTGGCCGAGTCGAACACCGAACGGGGCCGGGTGCTCGAGCTGTGGGAGAGGCGCGCGTCATGAGCGTGTTGAAGCACGCCGCCGCGCGGTGGCTCAGCGAGCATTACGACGACCTCGTCGGCTGGCGCAGGCACCTGCACCGGCACCCCGAGCTGGGGCGCCAGGAGTTCGCGACGACGCAGTTCGTCGCGTCGCTGCTGGCCGACGCCGGCCTCAACCCGAAGGTGCTGCCCGGGGGGACCGGCCTGACGTGTGACTTCGGGCCCGACGACGCGCCGCGGGTGGCGCTGCGCGCCGACATGGACGCGCTGCCGATGGCTGAACGCACCGGCCTGCCGTTCTCGTCGGAGGTGCCCAACGTCGCTCACGCGTGCGGCCACGACGGGCACACCGCCGTGCTGCTGGGCGCGGGGTTGGCCATGGCCTCGGAGACCGAGCTGCCGATCGGGGTGCGGCTGATCTTCCAGGCCGCCGAGGAGTTGATGCCCGGAGGCGCGATCGACGCGATCGCCGCCGGCGCATTGACCGGGGTGTCCCGGATCTTCGCGTTGCACTGCGATCCGCATCTGCCCGTCGGGCGGGTCGCAGTGAAGGCAGGGCCGATCACCTCGGCCGCCGACCACGTCGAGGTGACCCTGCACTCGCCGGGCGGGCACACCTCGCGCCCGCACCTGACCGGCGACCTGGTCTACGGTCTCGGCACGCTGATCACCGGGGTGCCGGGTGTGCTGTCGCGGCGCATGGATCCGCGCCACTGCACGGTGATGGTGTGGGGTGCGGTGCACGCCGGGATGGCCGCCAACGCGATCCCGCAGACCGGCACGCTGACCGGCACCATCCGCACCGCGAGCCGGGAAACCTGGCTGACGCTGGAAGACATTGTGCACGAATCGATCTCGTCGCTACTCACGCCGCTGGGCATCGAGCACGTGGTGCAGTACCGCCGCGGGGTGCCGCCGGTGGTCAACGAGGAGATCTCCACGCGCATCATGACCCACGCGATCGAGGCGATCGGCCCCGACGTGCTCGCCGACACCCTGCAATCCGGCGGCGGCGAGGACTTCTCCTGGTACCTGGAGGAGGTGCCCGGCGCGATGGCTCGGCTGGGGGTGTGGAGCGGACAGGGGCCACAGCTGGATCTGCATCAGCCGACGTTCGACCTCGACGAGCGCGCCCTCGGAGTCGGGGTGCGGCTGATGGTCAACCTGGTCGAGCGCAGCGCCGCCGCCCCCTAGTCCCTTATTCCGCTATTCCGCGCGAGCGTGCGTGTCTGCGGGCGCCACGCCGGGGAAATTCCGAAGTTTGCGCACGCTCGCGGGCCGGGTCAGTCCGTCGGCACGCACACGTCGAGGAACTTCTTCGTCAGGTCCAGCAGCACCTGCTGAAGCTCGGCGTCGGCGAGGTCGGCGATCGTCGGGTCGGTGACGCAGCCGTGTACCCCGGCGCTGAGCATCGAGATCGCCACCCGCGTCGCGTTGTCGGGGTCTGGACCGAGCAGCACCGCGGCGAGCCGCTCGCCGACGCGGCGGAAGTCGTCGTAATCCTCGAGCAATCGATGCACCGTCGGGTCGCCGTAGAACACGCTCGAGATGCGACGGTGCCGGATGATCAACTCCACCAGGCCGGCCATCGACACGCTGCGCCGCGCCGCCGCCGAGGGCAAGGTCTCGGCGATCCGCAGCAAGTGTTCGATGTCGTCGTACACCGGTTTGACGACCGCCAGCGCTATCGCGTCTTTGGAGTGGAACTGGTAGTAGACCGCGGCCTTGGTCACGCCGAGGCGGTCGGCGATCATCTGCAGGGACGTGCCGCTCACCCCGTGGTCGGCGAAAAGCGCCAGTGCCGCGTCGAGTACCCGCTCGCGTGCGAAGCCGCGGGTCGCCACCGGTTTGGCCATCGTCCCCCTTCCGCCGCACGGACGAACCGGGCCGAACTGTATCCCACGTCACAGTGCGGACCGATTCCGTGCCATGCCACTAGTTAGCCGATCGGCTTGTGTCCAGTTAGCCGATTGGTTAGTGTAGCTCGGTAGTTCGCTAACTTCCTGTCGAAGGCGGCTGTGCCGTAACGACTTTCGAGTAACTCTCTGGAGGAGTCGCCGGTGGACGGATGCCGATGAGCCGCCGCTTGCGCGAAGAGAGTCAGCACAAGCCACACTTCTACGGCGTCGCCCGGTTCATCCGCCGATCCTCGATCCCGATCATCCTGATCTGGGTGGCGCTGGCCGCCTTCCTCAACATCTCGGTGCCGCAGCTCGAAGAGGTCGGCAAGCTCCGGTCGGTGTCGATGAGTCCCGACGATGCCCCCGCGGTCATCTCGATGGAACACATCGGCGAGGTGTTCGAGGAGTACGAGTCCAACAGCTCGGTGATGATCGTGCTGGAGGGGGAGCAGCCCCTCGGCGACGACACCCGCGCGTACTACAGCGACCTGATCAGCGGGCTGGAAGCCGACACCACCCACGTCGAGCACGTCCAGGACCTTTGGAGCGACCCGCTGACCGCGGCCGGCGCCCAGAGCGCTGACGGCAAGTCCACCTACTTTCAGGTCTATCTCGCCGGCAACCAGGGCGAGGCGCTGGCCAACGAGTCGGTGCGCGCGGTCCAGGACCTGGTGTACGACAGTCAGCCCCCCGACGGAGTGCGGGCCTACGTCACCGGCGCGTCGGCGCTGGCCGCCGAGCAGGAGGAGGCCGGCCACAGCAGCATGCGGATGGTCGAGGCGCTGACCTTCCTGGTCATCACGATCATGCTGGTGCTGTTCTTCCGCTCCATCGTCACCACGCTGCTGATCCTGGTGATGGTCGGGCTGAGCCTGATGACGGTGCGGGGGGTGGTGGCGTTCCTCGGGTTCCACGACATCATCGGGCTTTCGACGTTCGCGACCAGCCTGCTGGTGACGCTGGCCATCGCGATCGCGGTGGACTACGCGATCTTCTTGGTCGGCCGCTATCAGGAGGGCAAGTCTTCGGGGGCGACCGCCGAAGAGGCCTACTACACGATGTTCGGCGGCACCGCGCATGTGATCGTCGGCTCCGGTCTGACCATCGCCGGCGCGACGTTCTGCCTGAGCTTCACCCGGCTGCCGTACTTCCAGAGCCTCGGGGTGCCGCTGGCGCTGGGCATGCTGGTGCTGATCGCGGTGGCGATGACGTTCGGGCCGGCGGTGGTGACGATCGCGAGCAAGTTCGGGCTGCTGGAACCCAAACGCGCCATGCGGGTTCGCGGCTGGCGCAAGATCGGCGCCGTCACCGTGCGGTGGCCCGGCGCGATCCTGGTGGCCAGCGTCGCGGTGTCGCTGATCGGGCTGCTGGCCTTGCCCGGCTACCAAACCAGTTACAACGACCGCAATTACCTGCCCGCCGACATTCAATCCAACGTTGGGTACGCCGCGGCCGAACGGCACTTCTCGCCCGCGCGGCTCAACCCCGAGATGCTGATGGTCGAGACCGATCGCGATCTCCGTAATTCGGCCGATTTCATCGTGATCGAGAAGATCGCCAAGGCGCTGTTCGCCGTCGAGGGCATCGGACGGGTGCAGACCATCACCCGCCCGGACGGCACACCGATCAAGAGCACCTCGATCCCGTACGCCATGAGCCGGCAGGGCACTACCCAGCAGCTCAACGAGAAGTACATGCTCGACCGCATGGACGACATGCTCGTCCAGGCGGAGTCGCTGCAGACCACCATCAACACGATGGAGAAGATGCAGAGCCTGATGGGTCAGATGGCGGAGATCACGCAGAGCATGGTCGCCAAGACCAAGACCATGGCGGCCGACATCACCGAATTGCGGGACCACATCGCCGATCTCGACGACTTCATCCGGCCCATCCGCAACTACTTCTACTGGGAACCGCACTGCTACAACATCCCGGTGTGTCACTCGATGCGCTCGCTGTTCGACCTGATCGACGGCACGAATCTGCTGACCGACAATGTCCAGGACCTGGTCCCGGACCTGGAGCGGATGGCCGCGATCATGCCTGAGCTGGTCGCGCTGATGCCGCAGCAGATCGCGACGATGAAGTCGCAGCGGGAGATGATGCTGACGCAGTATCAGACCCAGAACAGCCAGCTGGAGGCTGGTGCCGAAATGCAGGCCGACGCCGGTGCGATGGGCGACGCGTTCAACGACGCCTGGAACGCCGACTCGTTCTATCTGCCGCCGGAGGCCTTCGAGAACGCCGACTTCCAAAGCGGCATTGAGCAATTCATTTCACCGAACGGCCACGCGGTGCGGTTCATCATCGCCCACGAGGGTGATCCGCTCTCGCCGGCGGGTATCGGAAAGATCGACGCGCTCAAGACGGCTGCCAAGGAGGCGATCAAGGGCACGCCGCTGGAGGGGTCGAAGATCTATCTCGGCGGCACCGCGGCCACCTTCAAGGACATGGCCGACGGCACCCGCTACGACCTGCTGATCGCGGGAATCGCCGCCATCGGACTGATTTTCATCATCATGCTGATCCTGACTCGCGCGATCATCGCCGCCGCGGTGATCGTCGGCACGGTGGTGCTGTCGCTCGGCGCATCGTTCGGGCTGTCGGTTCTGGTGTGGCAGCACATCATCGGCATCGAATTGCACTGGATGGTGCTGCCGATGGCGGTGATCATCCTGCTGGCGGTGGGGGCGGACTACAACCTGCTGGTGGTGGCCCGGCTCAAGGAGGAGATCCACGCGGGTCTGCAGACCGGTCTGATCCGCACGATGGGCGGCAGTGGCTCGGTGGTCACCGCGGCCGGCATGGTCTTCGCGCTGACGATGATGACGATGGCGGTCAGCGATCTGACGATCATCGGTCAGGTGGGCACCACGATCGGCATGGGCCTGATTTTCGACACGTTGGTGATCCGGTCGTTCATGACGCCGTCGATCGCGGCGCTGCTGGGCCGGTGGTTCTGGTGGCCGCAGCGGATCCGCTACCGCCCGGTTCCGGCCCCGTGGCCCGCACCGCGACCGCGCGTCGCCGACACCACCGGCGGGTAGGTCGACGGCCGCGACTCAGGCGGTCATCAGGTGACCCGTGCCGCCGACGTACACGATCCCGGTCGGCCGTGCGGCGGTCGCCGCGTCGGCGATGGCCGGCACCATGACGATGTCTTGGGTGATCTCGGCGGAGACCACGGTGAAACCGATTCCCGCGTGCGCGAACTCGTAGCGCAGTGCGTACAGCGCGGTTTCGCCGGCCCGCTGGCTCGCGGCGACGCCTGCGTAGCCCTTCGGCACCGCCTTGTTCGGGTAGAAGTGCGCCTGATGGCTGGTGACGAACACGATCCGGGCGCCGGCAGGCATCAACGGCATCGCCAGCGTGGCGAGGAGGCGCTGGGCATCGCCATTGGCCCGCATGGCGTGGCTCGGTCCGGCCCCCATCTCCAGGTCGCCGGAGGCGTTGAGGATGAGGGCGTCGAGTCGGCCGAAGCGTGCGCGGATGGTGTCGATCATCGCCGCGACGGCGAATTCGTCGTAGATGTCGGCGGCGATCGTCGATGCATCCCCGCCCGCGTCGCGGACGGCCCGCGCCACGGACTCGGCACGCTCGGCGTTTCCGCGATGCTGGACGAGGACGTGGGTGTTCGGGGCGGCGACCCGCTGGGCGACTGCGGCGCCGACGCCGCGCGACGCGCCGGTGATGAGGACGATCCGCTCAGGTGATTGCAGCATGCGGGTTCCTTCCCTTGCGACGAACGCTTGCGGGCCACCTTACACCCTTTTTAAGAAAACTAAGAGAAAAATAAGGTCACGGTAAGGCGATGAATCGATTGCCGACAGGCGGCTTCACCCCGCTAGGAGAACCATGCGTGACAAATTCTGGCGCGCCGGGACGAAGGTAGGAGCTGCCGTGACAGCGAATGTGTATTCATGACGGTCAAACTGAACGACAGGGCATACAAGCATGCGCAGGAGTTGATAGAGGCGGGCAGTTGTGTGATCGACGACCGCGATGCATGGAGCGAGCATCAGCCATCGGCCCGGCAGGAGAACGAGTTCATCGAAAAGTGCGGGATCGCGGAGTACTCCAAATGGTATTTGGGGATCGACGACCTGCAGGACGAGAACCGTAAGGGCCGTTACAAGTTTCCGTACGGCGACTTCCACGACGTTCATCGCTGCGGGCTTCTGGCGGCCGAGTCCCGAGCAGGGCAACGCAACTACTACGACATCGAGACTGCGGTCGCTCACCTTCACGGCATGCTGGAAATGCTCAGGTCGATGGGCAAGCCTCGCGCCCATGAAAGCTGAGAAGAGGGACCTGGCAATGTCAACGTGAGCTGGCCCCACTGTGACGTTCAGTTGTGGCCCCACTTCGGGGGATCGACGAGCGTTGAGGCACAGCGACGTCGCATTCGCTGCGGACTTAGTGACGCGATGTTCCGCCCGGGCCCCGCACCCGCGTTGTACGCGTGCGACTTCGAGTCCGGGTAAGGCCCCATCGCGGTCACCAACGGGCGAGTATGTGACTGGGCGCCGTCAAAAGCGATGGGTTTCAGGCTGAGTTGTCGCCCGGACAGCGGTGACGCGCGGAACCTGCGCACGCGCGGCGGGCCGGCGACGGTGGACTTTCGCCGATGCCGTCGACCTGGCATCCGTGGTGTGGATGACACCAGTGCGTTTGCCACGTGGTTGACAACGCCCGGAGGCTCCCGGCCAGCCGTCAACAGTCACGGAGTTTGCGATCCGACGCTCACCAGGACGACGGGTGAGCGACCCCGAAGAGCTTGCGGGTGACGCGGCGGAACCGGGGCCCGGACGGGGCCGGGCACCGACACGTGGGTTCGGTCGACGCGCGGTTCAGGGAAAGGACGCCTACGCGCCGGGGCCGACGTTCCCCGCGGGGCGCGTGCGCAGATCGTGCACGTATTCAGCTGGCGCCCCGGCGATCTCGGCCGCATCGGCCATCACGCCAAGATACCGCGCCGACGGGATACCACCTTCCCAGGCGTCGAGCACATACAGCCACGCCAGCACCGGATCGGTGTCGGTGTCTGAGGAGGTGCGTTCCACCCGGCACCGGATCTTCTTGTGGAAGCCCAGTTCGGAGCCCTCCCAACGGTCGAGGTTCTCCTCGTCCTCCTTGGTCACGTCGTAGAGCACGACGAATACCTTCGAGTTCGGGTCCTCGACGATCGTGGCCAGCGCGCCCTCCCAGGCGATGTCCGCGCCGCCGAACGTCAGCCGCCATCCGTGCAACCAGCCCGTCCCGGCCATCGGGGAGTGCGGAGCCCGCTCCAGCATCTGTTCGGGATGCATATTCGATCCGTAGGCGGCGTAGATCGGCACGCGAGAAGCTTAGACGCCCGGCCGCCATCGGGCGGAGCATGTGTCTGAACGCCTCGGCCACCTCCGTGCCCTAGGTTGAGAACGTGGTAACGCGCATCGTGATCATCGGCGGAGGACCAGCGGGATACGAGGCGGCTCTGGTCGCGGCCGCGCGGGGACGCGACGTCACTCAGGTGACCGTGGTCGACCAGGACGGTCTGGGCGGGGCGTGCGTGCTGTATGACTGTGTGCCGTCGAAGACGTTCATCGCCTCGACCGGTGTGCGCACCGAGCTACGACGCGCCCAGGGCCTGGGCTACGACATCGGCATCGACGACGCCCGGATTTCGCTCCCGCAGATCAACAACCGTGTCAAGACCCTGGCCGCGTCGCAGTCGGCCGACATCGGCAGCCAACTGCTCAACCAGGGCGTCACGATCATCGGCGGCCGCGGAGAGCTCGTCGACGACATCGCCGGCATGGCGCACCACCGGGTGAAGGTCACCACCAACGACGGCAAGGTCGGCGTACTCAAAGCCGACGTCGTGCTGCTCGCCACCGGCGCGAGCCCGCGGGTGCTGCCCAACGCAATCCCCGACGGCGAGCGGATCCTGACATGGCGCCAGGTGTACGACCTGACCGAGCTGCCGGAGCACCTGATCATCGTCGGCTCCGGGGTGACCGGCGCGGAGTTCTGCAACGCCTACACCGAGCTCGGCGTGACGGTGACGGTGGTGGCCAGCCGTGACCAGATCCTGCCCCACGAGGACTCCGACGCCGCGGCCGCGTTGGAGGAGGTGTTCAACGAGCGCGGCGTCACGCTGGTCAAGAACGCCCGCGCCGACTCGGTGACCCGCACCGACACCGGCGTCAGGGTCGCCATGGCCGACGGACGCGTCGTCGAGGGCAGCCACGCACTGATGACCGTCGGCTCGGTGCCCAACACCTCCGGGCTGGGCCTGGAACGCGTCGGCGTCGATCTCAAACCCGGCGGCTACATCCCCGTCGACCGGGTGTCGCGGACCCCGGCCGCCGGAATCTACGCCGCGGGCGACTGCACCGGGCTGCTGCCACTGGCCTCGGTGGCCGCGATGCAGGGCCGCATCGCGATGTACCACGCGCTCGGTGAGGGCGTGTCGCCCATCCGGCTGCGCACGGTGGCCTCGGCGACGTTCACCCGGCCGGAGATCGCCGCGGTCGGCATCCCGCAGTCGGCGATCGACGACGGCAGTGTGCCCGCCCGCACCTTGATGCTGCCGCTGAGCACCAACGCCCGAGCGAAGATGTCGCTGCTGCGGCACGGCTTCGTCAAGATCTTCTGCCGGCCCGCCACCGGGGTGGTGATCGGCGGCGTGGTGGTCGCTCCGATCGCCTCGGAGCTGATCCTGCCGATCGCGCTGGCCGTGCAGAACCGCATCTCGGTGACCGATCTGGCGCAGACGCTGTCGGTGTATCCGTCGCTGTCGGGGTCGATCGTGGAAGCCGCGCGCCGGCTGATGGCCCACGACGATCTGGACTGAGCACGCGGCTCGTTCCTCGCCGCTTGATCGTCGTCCGGCTAGCCTGGGAGGCGACAACCCGTACTGACGAGTAACGAGGAGCCGGTTTACGTGGGTGACCCGATCCCCGCTCCGGGCAACAGCCAGACCTTCCTGAGCCCTGATCAGCGGGTCCGTGCCTGGGAACGGCTCGGCAGCGAACAGTTCGACGTGATCGTCATCGGCGGCGGCATCGTCGGCGCCGGAGCGGCACTGGACGCGGCGACCCGCGGCCTGAAGGTCGCGCTGGTGGAGGCCCGCGATTTCGCTTCGGGCACCTCCAGTCGCAGCAGCAAGATGTTCCACGGCGGGCTGCGCTACCTCGAACAGCTCGAGTTCGGCCTGGTGCGCGAAGCCCTGCACGAACGCGAACTGTCGCTGACAACGCTGGCGCCGCATCTGGTGAAGCCGTTGCCGTTCCTGTTCCCGTTGACCAACCGGTGGTGGGAGCGGCCCTACGTCGCCGCCGGTATCTTCCTCTATGACCAGCTCGGTGGCGCGAAATCCGTTCCCGCGCAGAAGCATCTGACCCGCTCGGGTGCGCTGCGACTGTCGCCGGGACTCAAGCGCAGCTCGCTGGTCGGTGGAATCCGCTATTACGACACCGTCGTCGACGATGCCCGCCACACGATGACGGTGGCGCGCACGGCCGCGCACTACGGCGCGGTGGTGCGGACGTCGACGCAGGTGGTCGCGCTGCTGCGGGAGGGTGACCGGGTCACCGGCGTGCGGGTGCGCGATTCCGAGGACGGTTCGGTCACCGAGGTGCGCGGGCACGTCGTGGTCAACGCCACCGGGGTATGGACCGACGAGATCCAGGCACTGTCCAAGCAGCGCGGCAGGTTTCGGGTGCGCGCATCCAAGGGCGTGCACATCGTGGTGCCCCGCGATCGCATCGTCAGCGAGGTCGCGATCATCCTGCGCACCGAGAAGTCGGTGCTGTTCGTGATCCCGTGGGGCACGCACTGGATCATCGGCACCACCGACACCGACTGGAACCTCGACCTCGCCCACCCGGCAGCGACCAAGGCCGACATCGACTACATCCTCGGACAGGTGAACAAGGTGCTGGCCACACCGCTGACCCACGACGACATCGACGGGGTGTACGCCGGACTGCGGCCACTGCTGGCCGGCGAGAGCGAGGAGACCTCCAAGCTGTCGCGCGAGCACGCCGTCGCGGTGCCCGCCCCCGGTCTGGTCGCGATCGCCGGCGGCAAGTACACCACCTACCGGGTGATGGCGGAGGACGCGATCGACGCGGCCGCCGAGTTCATCCCGACCAGGGTGGCGCCGTCGATCACCGAGAAGGTGCCGCTGCTGGGCGCCGACGGGTACTTCGCGATGATCAACCAAACCCAAAGTGTCGGTGCGCATTACGGTCTGCATCCGTATCGCGTTCGGCACCTGCTGGACCGGTACGGGTCGCTGATCGGCGAGGTGCTCTCGCTGGCCGACCACCGGCCGGAGTTGCTCGAGCCGATCACCGAGGCGCCGGTGTATCTGAAGGTGGAAGCCGCTTACGCTGCGGCCGCGGAGGGAGCGCTGCACCTCGAGGACATCCTCGCGCGCCGGATGCGGATCTCGATCGAGTACCCGCACCGGGGCGTGGACTCCGCCCGCGAGGTCGCCGAAATCGTTGCGCCCGTGCTGGGTTGGAGTGCCGATGACGTCGACCGGGAGGTCGACACCTACCTGGCGCGGGTGGAGGCCGAGGTGCTCTCGCAGACGCAGCCCGACGACGAGTCCGCCGACGCGTTGCGCGCCGCTGCCCCGGAGGCGCGCGCTGAGATCCTCGAGCCGGTGCCGCTCAATTGAGGCGCCCCCGCCCCGCACCGCTTCCGGTGCGCGACGGGCTCGGACCGGCGCGGGTGCGGCTGCGCGGCGGTGCGGTGCTGGTGGAGTTCGCCGACCGGTTCGGTCAGGCAGCGGCGCAGAAGGTGCTCGACGGCGAGGTGTTCACCGCTGACGGCACTACCGTGACGGCAGCCACTGTGCTGCAACCCAATTCGGTGGTCTACCTGTACCGTGACCTACCCGACGAGGTACCGGTGCCGTTCGACATGCCTATCCTGCACCGGGACGACAACCTCGTCGTCGTCGACAAACCGCACTTCCTCGCGACCATGCCGCGCGGCGGGCATGTCGCGCAAACCGCGCTGGTCCGGCTGCGCCGCGAACTCGACGAGCCCGAACTCAGCCCCGCGCACCGGCTGGACCGGCTGACCGCCGGGGTGCTGGTCTTCACCACCCATCGCGCGGTCCGCGGCGCCTATCAGACGATGTTCGCGCGCGGCGAGGCGGCCAAGACGTACCTCGCGCGGTCGTCGGCGCCCACGCAGCGGGAGTTTCCGGTGACGGTTCGCAGCCGGATCGTCAAGCAGCGCAGCCGATTACAGGCATTGGAGGAGCCGGGAGAGCCGAACGCCGAGACTCTGGTGCAGAGCTGCGGTGACGGTCACTACCGGCTGACCCCGCGCACGGGGCGCACCCACCAGTTGCGCGTCCACATGAACTCACTCGGACTGCCGATCGATGGCGACCCGCTGTACCCCTCGGTGATCGACGTGGCGGCCGGGGACTTCTCGACCCCGCTGAAGCTCCTGGCGCATACGTTGACGTTCGCCGACCCGGTGACGGGCGTCCAACAGCGGTTCACCAGCGGGCGGACGATCTGAATGTGCGCTCAGATCGCGACTCCCCTCGAAGATCGCTCTATCGCGATCTGAGCGCACACGAACACCGTCGGCAGCGTTCCCGCTCCCGTGTCACGTGCGTCGCCCGGCGCCTTAGCGACGCACAGTGGAAAAATGTACTTCATCTGTCAACAGTTCGCTGAGCGATTAGACATCATCGTCAATCTTGGCGCTGACTAGGCATTGTGCTTGGCGACCCCTGTTGACGGGCCTTTGCGCACCTGGTGACACTGTCGGCTACGTCGGCGCGCGGAGCGGCGGGATACCAGAACCGGCCAGATGCTGTGCAGATATACGAGATCCGTTCTGATTCGCGCCCAGATGGCAAATCACGGTGCCGACCCGGTCGGTGCGGCCGCGGGAGCGGATCGGGCGGGTTCGGCCGCGGGGTGGGCGGCCCGACTGTCACAATCAGCCTGTCTGCGGTGACGGGCACCGGAGACGACAAGGAGTGCAGTTGCGCAAGAGCTGGCTGGTCACGTCCGCGTCGCTGTTTCTCGGGGCGTCGGTCCCGGTGCTGATCCCCGCTCCGGCCTACGGGGCGGTGTGTGGTTCCGTCGGCGGAGTCCACGTCGACATCACCGGTTGCGCCGATCCGTTCTCTGAGCTCAACGAGGCCCTGGCGCCGCCACCCCCGCCGCCGCCCCCGCCACCGCCGCCGCCGGGCGCGCCCCCGCCGCCGCCCCCGCCACCGCCGGTGTACGTCCCTGCGCCCAACGTCAGCGTCTGCGCCGACGTCGGCCGGCGCATCAGCGTGGGTGGATGCATCTAGTGGACCGCGCTTCCTTCGACCGGCTGTTCGACATGACAGACCGGACCGTGATCGTCACCGGCGGCACCCGCGGAATCGGCTTGGCGCTGGCCGAGGGCTATGTGCTGGCGGGCGCGCGGGTGGTGGTGGCCAGCCGCAAGGCCGACGCCTGCGAGCAGGCCGCGCAACACCTGCGTGGCTTGGGCGGCACCGCGATCGGGATCCCTGCCCACCTGGGCGAGGTCGACGACCTCGGGACGCTCGTGGAGCGCACCGTGTCCGAGTTCGGCGGAGTCGACGTGCTGGTCAACAATGCCGCCAACCCGCTCGCGCAACCGTTCGGACACATGACCGTCGACGCGTTGACCAAGTCGTTCGAGGTCAACCTGCGCGGGCCGGTGCTGCTCGTGCAGGAGGCGTTGCCGCACCTGAAGGCCAGTGAGCATGCCGCGGTGCTCAACATGGTGTCGGTGGGCGCGTTCATCTTCGCGCCGATGCTGTCGATCTACGCGTCGATGAAGGCCGCGATGATGTCGTTCACCCGGTCCATGGCCGCGGAGTTCGTACATCACGGCATCCGGGTCAACGCGCTGGCTCCCGGACCGGTGGACACCGACATGATGCGCAAGAACCCGCAGGAGGCCATCGACGGGATGGTTGGCGGCACGCTGATGGGTCGCTTGGCGACCGCCGACGAAATGGTCGGCGCGGCACTGCTTCTGACCTCCGACGCCGGCAGCTACATCACCGGTCAGGTGATCATCGCCGACGGCGGAGGCACCCCACGCTGACCCTCCGCCGAAATCGCATTCCACGCGGCCCTCGGGCCCGTTTTCCCGCACCGGGCGCAATCTCGGCGGCATCGTGGCCATACGCAATGTCGTAGGTGTATGGTCACTGGCATGACGCTCGACCGGACGTTGACCGAACGCGGACTGGCGCTGGTCAACGCAAAGACGACGGACATGGCCGACGCGGTGCTGCGGGTGCCGCTGCACTACTACCGCGATCCGAAGATCACCGAGATCGAAGAGTCGGCGATCCTGCGGCGCACCCCGCTGGCCATCGTGCCGGGCAGTCAGATTCCGAACAGACACGACTACGTGGTGCGGTCGGTGCTCGGCGACTCGCTGCTGGTCACCCGCGACGCCGACGGCGTGGCGCACGTGTTCCTGAACTACTGCCGCCACCGCGGCGCGATGCCGGCCTGCGGCAGCGGGAACTCCCGTCGCTTCGTATGCCCTTATCACGCCTGGAATTACGACTCGGCGGGCAAGTTGGTGCGTATCCCGGGCAAAGCCGGGTTCGCCGAGGTGGACCCGGAGGGTTACGGGTTGGTCGAACTACCCAACGAGGAGCGGTTCGGGTTTGTGTGGGCGGTGCTGACCGCCGGCGCCGACATCGACCTGGACACCCATCTGGGCGGCTTCGCCGCAGAACTCGAGCAGTGGAACTACCGCACGTACGGGTACCACGACGACCGCGAGTTCGAGTCCGAGACCAGCTGGAAGGGTGCCCTGGAGGCCTTCGCCGAGGGGTACCACTTCCCCTATGTGCACGGGCAGAGCGTGATCGGGCTCAACACGGTGGCCAACACCCACGTCTATGACGAGTGGGGGCGCCATCACCGGATCGGCTTCCCGTTCAACAACATCGCCGAGCTGAACGACAACCCCTCGCAGGACTGGGATCCCGTGCTCCGGATGGGCGTCATCTACTGGATCTACCCGAACCTGATCCTGGCCAACAGCCCCGTCGGGGTGGAGATCATCGACATCCTGCCCGCCGGCGAGCCGACCCGTTGCACGGTCCGGCACAGCTGGATGGCCCGGTATCCCGCCGCCGACGACGCGCAGCGCGCGTTCTACGACGAGATCTACAACCAGGTGCACGCCGCCGTCCGCGACGAGGACTTCGTGATGCTGCCCCAGTGTGGGGAAGGGGTGCGGCACGGTCAGCACGATCACATGCTGATCGGCCGCAACGAGATCGGCGTCCAGCACATGATCCGGGTGCTCGCCGGCGAGCTCGGCGTCGCCCTCGCCTGACCCGGCTCCTGTCCGCCGGGTTTCCGCCGAAATCGCATTCCACGCGGCCCCAGGGCGAAATTGGCCACGTGGAATGCGATTTCGGCAGGGCCGGGCTGCCGGGCTGCCGGGTTAAGCCCCCTTGGCGGACGAGGTCAGGACTTGCGGAGAATCGTGGCGGCCATCTCGCGCATCTCGCCGCTGGTCGAGGCCAGGATCTGGCTGCGGTTCTCCAGGTGCAGCGCAGCCTCCAGGCTGGACGCCTCGAGATTGGCCCACAGCACCTGCTTGGTCGATTCGACGCCGAATTTTCCGTATCCGCAGAGTGTTTCGGCGATCGACAGCGCCTCGTCCAGTGCCGGGTCGGCCACCCGTGAGGCCAGACCGAGCCGCAGCGCTTCGTCGGCGTCGACCGCACGCGCGGTCAGGATCATGTCGAAGGCAGGGCCGGCGCCGACGATGCGGGGCAGCGTGTAGCTCACGCCGATGTCGCACCCCCCGAGTCCTAGCTTGATGAACTGCGTGCAGAACCGCGCCGTCGGCGACGCCACCCGAATGTCACAGGCCGCGGCGATCCCGAGTCCGCCGCCGTAAGCGACTCCATTGACCGCCGCGATCACCGGTTGCCGCAGCCGATGGATCTTCGCCGTCAGGTCGGCGATGCGTTCCTGCCACCGCATGCCCGAGCGGGGGAATTCGGTGCCGCCGCCGGTCTGCTCGGGGTTGGGCGCGGTGAGGTCCAGTCCGGCGCAGAACCCGCGTCCGGCGCCGGTGAGGACCACCACGCGGCACGTGTTGTCGGCGGCGAGGCCGTCGAGCACGGCGTGCAGGCCCGCGACCAGCTCATGGGACAGCGCGTTGAGCTTGTCCGGCCGGTTCAGGGTGACCACGGAGATTTCGGGCCTGGGGTGGGTGACTTCGACGACGGACGACATGCCCGTCACGTTAACCGCTGCGCCAGCCCGCCACGCCGACAGTGATCATTCGCAGCTGTTTGATCGCGATGCGGCGGATTTCGGCGACGCTGGCCGGGTCGGTGGCGTCTTCGAGGGATTCGGCGATGGCGATCATGCTGTTGACGAACACGTTGGCGAGGATGTTGAGGTCCTCGCTGCTCCAAGTGTTCAGGTTGGGGAAGCGCGCCAGGTCGATCGCCAATTCCGAAGTGATCAGCCGTATTTCGGTGCGAATCGCATACCGCAGCACCGTGACGCCGGTTGAGCGCTCGCGGCCGATGAAGCGCCAGTGCTCGCGGCGCTGCTGCACGCTGTCGATGAGGATGTCCACCGAGGACTCGATCACCCGGTTCGGGTCGAGTCTGCCGGCCCGCGCGCCGCGCAGCATCTCGCGCAGCGCCCGGAACGACTCGTCGATCAGCACGAGGCCGAGCGCTTCCATCGACTCGAAGTGCCGGTAGAACGCTGCCGGAACGATGCCGGCCTCTCGGGTGACCTCGCGCAGGCTCAGGCCACTGAAGCTGCGTTCGGCGAGCAGGCGCAGCGCCGCCGCGACGATCGCCCGCCGGGTGGCCTCCTTGCGTTCCTCGCGTGACAGCGTCTCCTTCTCGCGAGACCGGGACCGACCCGATCGTGAGCTGGGCGTACGACTGTTCACTGTGTGAAACCTACCACACGCTGCAGCGATCTCTTGACCTGCCCGGCCCTCGGCGCGCACGGTGTACATATGTTCACTGAAACGCTCACGAAGGTGCGCAGGTCCGCGCTGCTGGACCTGCTGACCGGT
Organism: Mycobacterium sp. ZZG; assembly: GCF_054786995.1. Classification (NCBI taxonomy): domain Bacteria; kingdom Bacillati; phylum Actinomycetota; class Actinomycetes; order Mycobacteriales; family Mycobacteriaceae; genus Mycobacterium; species Mycobacterium sp. ZZG. The sequence continues at coordinate 45,278 of NZ_JBTBFV010000009.1, read as the reverse complement.
CCGCACGGCGTCGACCGTTACACCGAGCTGGTCGACCCGACATGGACACGGGGCCACGCCCGTGCCCGCGTGGTCGCCGTGCGGCGCAGCACGCCGCGCAGTGTGACGCTGACCCTGGCGCCCAACCGAGCATTCACGGGGTTCCGGGCCGGTCAGCACATCAATGTCTCCGTCGACATCGATGGCCGCCGCCGCACCCGGCCCTACTCGCCGGCCAACGCCGAGACCGATCGGCATATCGAGCTGACCGTCGGCCGCCACGACGGCGGACTGGTGTCGTCCTATCTGTTCGAGCACGCCCGGCCGGGCATGGTTGTCGGTCTGGACTCCGTCGCCGGCGAGTTCACACTGCCCGACACCCCGGGACGCCTGCTGCTGGTCTCCGGCGGCAGCGGCATCACCCCGGTGATGTCGATGCTGCGAACGCTACGCGCCCGCCGGCACGCCGGCGAGGTCACGTTCGTGCACTACGCGCGTTCGGCACCGGAGGCGTGCTACCGCGACGAGCTCGCCGAGATCGCCGCGGTGATGCCGAATGTGCGCGTCCTGCACGGGTACACCCGCGACACGACCGGATCCGATCTACCGCCGCGGTTCACCGACCGCGTGTTCGACGCCGACGCGGTGTTCGTCTGCGGACCGCCCGCGCTCGTCGACGCGGTCCGGGGCGTCTACCCCGATTCCGTCGCGGAGAGCTTCGTGCCACCGGTGTTCACCGGCGAATCCAGCGGTGGCCGAGTGCAATTCACCGGCAGCGGACTCGACGTCGTCGATGACGGCCGTCCGCTGCTCGACCAGGCCGAGGATGCGGGCCTGACCCCGGAGAGTGGATGCCGGATGGGCATCTGCTTCTCGTGCACTCGTCGCAAGACCAGCGGTGCGGTGCGCAACGTCATCACTGGAGCATTGTCGTCGACGGAGGAGGAGGACATCCAGATCTGCGTGTCGGCGCCGGCCGGCGATGTCGACGTCGACCTATAACCGCCGAAATCGCATTCCACGCGCGTCAAGTGGACGAATCGCCGCGCTGGACGCGATCTCGGCGCCCGCCCGAGAACTGACCAAACTGAGAGGGAGATCATGACCGAAGTCCTGGGAACCCCGACCACCCCGACCACCAACCCGGCCGCCCCGACGCAACAGACCATCACCAAGACCGTCGCCGGCAAGACCGTCACCCTGACCCCCGAGCAGGCCGAGGCATTCGGTAGGGAACTCGACGCGCTCAAGGAGAGCGTGATCGCCGACCTCGGTGAGCGTGATGCCACCTACATCCGGCGAATGATCAAGGCGCAGCGTGGACTTGAGATCGGCGGTCGCGCTCTGCTGTTCGGCGGAATCTTCCCGCCGTTCTGGCTGGCGGGAACCGCGATGCTGGGGCTGAGCAAGATCATCGACAACATGGAGATCGGCCACAACGTCATGCACGGCCAGTACGACTGGATGGGCGACCCGGCGATCTCCAGCCGTGGCTTCGAGTGGGACACCGCCTGCCCGGCCGACCAGTGGCGGCACTCGCACAACTACATGCACCACACCTACACCAACATCGTGGGCCTGGACCGCGACATCGGCTACGGCATCCTGCGCATGAGCTCCGACCAGAAGTGGCGTCCGTACTACCTGGGCAACCCGGTGTATGCGTTCCTGCTGATGGTGCTGTTCCAGTACGGGGTGGCGCTGCACGAGATGGAGAGCGAGAAGATCGCCTCGGGCGAGATCACGCTGACGGACAAGAAGGAGATCCTCTCCGGGATCTGGGCTAAGACCAAGCGCCAGACGCTCAAGGACTATGTCGCGTTCCCGCTGTTGGCCGGTCCGTTCGCGCCGTGGGTGTTCACCGGCAACCTGACCGCCAATCTGATGCGCAACGTGTGGGCGTACATGATCATCTTCTGCGGGCATTTCCCCGAGGATGTTCAGGAGTTCTCCATCGAGGAGACCAAAGCCGAGACGCGTGGACAGTGGTATTTCCGGCAGGTGCTCGGCTCGGCCAATCTGACCGGTGGGAAGCTGTTTCACATCTTGTCCGGCAACTTGAGCTTTCAGATCGAACATCACCTGTTTCCGGACATTCCGGCGTTCCGGCACGCCGAGATCGCGCCGAAGGTGCGGGAGATCTGTGAGCGCTACGGCGTGCCCTACAACACCGGGCCTTTGCCGCGGCAGTTCGCGACGGTGGTGCGCAAGATCGTGAAGTTCGCCCTGCCGTTCTGACCCCCCTGAGACCGTATTCCACGCGGCCCCACGCGAGGGGCCGCGTGGATACGCGCGTTTCGGCGCCGGGGACGTAGGTCTTGTGGCGTGGAGGGTTGCATGGTGGGGTGTGGGCTGGGTCGGACCCTCTGTGCGGAAGGAAGCAATTCATGCGTGCTGCGTTGGCGGCGATGTCGGTGGTGGCTGCGGGTGCGTTGGGCGGTGTCGGGGTGGCGTCGGCCGAGCCGTCGGTGCCCGATGCCGGCCAGCTCACCGCCGAGCTGCGGCAGGTGCTCAACACCGGAGCGCCGGCGAGCGAACGGGCCGCCAAGCTGGCCGGCGGGCAGTCGGCCGTGCCGACCGCCGACAATATCGCCAATCGCCTGAACACCTATGGCGGCATGGTCAACTGGCAGGTGCAGAACCCCGTGCTCAACGGTGACCAGCTCGACGCGCAGCTCGCGGTGACCATTCCCATCTTCGGCACCAAGACCCACAACATCTACTGGGTGAATCAGGACGGCGCGTGGAAGCTGTCCAACTCGTCGGCGTGCGTGATCGCCACCGATGTCGCGGGAGTCGACTGCACGGTTTAGCACCGCCTGCCGAACTCGCATTCCGTGCGGTCGTTACGCCGAAGCGGGCACACTGTGCGCAATTTCGGTGAGACGGCGCGCGTAGGCGTACGCGTACGACGGGATCTGCACCGCGCCTCGCCAGCCGCGCGAGCGCATGGCTGCGTTCAGCCGGTTGATCACCAGGACGGGATCGTCTTCTTTGACGACTGAGGTGACATGCCAGTTGAGGCGGCGAAGCTCAGGCAGGACGCGCCGATCCTTGAGGTACTGCAGGCGGTCGGACTGATGTTGGTCGCCGTCGTATTCAAGGCCGACTTTGAAACCCTCCCAACCCAGGTCGAGAGTGCGGACGTGTACGCCGTCTTCGTCGACGACCGGGATTTGGGTGGCGGGCGTGGGGAAGCCGGCGTCGATGAGCAGCTTTCGCCACCACGATTCTCGCGGTGACTCGGCGCCACCGTCGACGTAGGGGAGCAGCGCCTTGAGCCGGGCAACTCCGCGTGCGCCCTTGTATCGATCTGCGAGCACCATGATGTCGTCAATCTCGAAGGGGCGGACACGCATGAGCGCGTCCAACCGTGCCAGAGCTTCGTAGTCGGGTCGGAATCGCCCCAGGTCGAACGCGGTGCGCTCAGGCGTTGCCACCGGCAGACCGTCGAGGTCCCGGTACTCGTCCGGTGCGATGCGTTCGTTGCGGGCGACCAGCCCCGCTGGGGAACGTGAACACTTGAAAATCAATTCGATGTCGACGGCGTCATCGACCCACAGTGAACCGTGTAACGCGGCCGCGGCCAGCCCGGTGACGATGCCCTCGCGCCTGCAATATAGCCACGCGCCGATGGTCCGGTCCCGCAGTGTGAGTTCGCGGTCCACAGGTGCGTGCACGTTGGGGAAGATCGGGCGGTACCAGCGTCTGAGTTCGTGACTGGTGACGGTGCCGGTCGCGACGGCCTCGGTTCCGATGATGACATGTCTCATGGCCGAATGATTGACCCAGCCCCTGACACGGTTCGCCGAGATTGCACGCAGCGCTGAAGTTATGCACAGGTGGGCGCGTGGAATGCGATTTCGTCGCGGACTGATTCGCCGAGATTGCGTGTGGCGCTGGAATTATGCACAGGTGGGCGCGTGGAATGCGATTTCGGCGAGGCACGGACCGCGGGGCGGTCAGCGCTGGCAGGTGGGGCACCAATAGGTGACCCGGTCGCCGCCCTTGTCCGTCTCGATGAGCGTGCCGCAGCGACGGCAGGGCAGACCAGCCCGGCCGTACACCCACACATCCTGACCCGGCCTGGTATTACCCGTCGTGGTGCGGTTGAGGCGGATTCTGTTGAGCCACAACATCTGTTGAGCCCGGTTGACGACACGCAACGGGTCGGTCAGTTCGCCGACCGCGGTGCCCGGACGCAACCCGAACACGAAAGAGATCTCGTTGGCGTACACATTGCCGACGCCGGCCAGCACCCGCTGATCGAGCAGCGCCTCGGCCAACGGACGGTCCGGGTCGGCCATCAGGTTGGCTGCCGCCACCGGCGCCGACCAGTCAGGGCCCAGCAGATCCGGGCCGAGGTGGGCGACGGCGTCCATGTCGGTGGCGCGATCCAGCACTTCCAGTACACCCAGATCAACACCCGACGCCCGAGACTGCGCGGTCTCCAGCACGATCCGAATCTTGTACTCCGGCACCCGGACCCGGCCGATCACCCACGCCCCTTCCATCTTCAAATGCGAATGGATGCTGGCCTGCCCGACCCGGATGAACAGGTGCTTGCCGCGGCTGAGCACTTCATCGACCACCTGACCGCTGAGATCCACCGCCGCGTAGCGGGGCACGCGGACATCGCAGCGGGTCAGCTCACGTCCCTCCAGCGCCTCGCGGAGCTTCCATGCGGCCCGATAGACGGTGTCTCCCTCGGGCATCAGCGCAACCGCAGCCCGCGGGGGGTGCGCGAGAACCCGGCCGTCGTCAGCGCCTCGGCCACCACCGAGTCTCGCGACTCCAGCACCGGCACACCGTCGATGCGCTCCACCAGCAGCCCCGGAACCCGTTGCCGCGTCACCAGTTCCGCCAGCGCCGCACCGGCGGCGTTGTTGATCCCGGCATCGGCGGTGAAGCTCAGCAGCGACCGGCCGCCCCGCTCGACGAACCAGGCCAACTCTCCGTCGACCAGCACCACCAGCGCGCCGGCCTTGCGTCCGGGACGGTGCGCCTTGTCGCCGTCGGTGTCGCGTAACGGCCACGGCAGCGCGGCGCCGTACGGGTTGGCCGGATCGGTCGCCGCGATCGCGATCGCGCGCAGGTTCTGCTGCTGGTCGTCGATGCTGTCGGCGTGGCTGCGCAACCGGTCGACGGTGCTGGCCGTCGCGAACTGCGCGCCGCCGAGGGACTCCACGAAATAGCCGCGCTGACACCGGCCGGCCTCTTCCATCGTGGTCAGCACCTTGTACATCGACGCGAACCCGCCGGGCACGTTCCCCCGGAAGTTCTCACCGGCCACGGCGCCCCTGGTCAGCACGCCGTGCCGCGCCAGCAGTTGTTCGGCCTGATAGTGCGCGCGCATGGTGGTGTCGACCTCGGCGACCGGCAGCGCCGACCAGCGACCCGCCACCGTCGGGTCGGTGTCGCGGTGCGCGCTCAGGTTCGACGTGCTCAAGCTGTAGCGGTTCAGCCGGGGAGCCCGGCGATGCCGGTGCGACGGCGTCGCCGCCCGGCGCTGACCGGTGCCCCGAGTGCCCGCCAGCAGCGCCCGCACCGGAGCGAACGTGTCACCGCCGACATATCCCGCCCAGATCAATTGCCACAACGCTTCTTTCAATGACGCCGCGGTGACGCCGTCGACCGATAGCTGCCGGAAGAAGTACGCCCCGCCGCCGGCCAGTGCGCCCAGCACCGCATGGTGCACATCGGTGAGGTCGAGTTCCCCGGGCGGCGCCAGCGACAACGGAGCGGTCTCGGCCAGATGGAACGCGACCCAGCCGTCGGCCGTGGACAGCGAACCGGCACCCGACCACAGCACCTCCCCGGAGGCCAGCAGTTCGTCGAGCATGCCGGGCTGGTAGTCGCGCACCCGCTGCCCGAAGATCAGCGGCTCGACCGCCGACGCCGGCATCGGCACTCCCGCCAGCTGGTCGATCACCGCGGCCAGCCCGTCGACACCGGTGACCGTATCGCCGCCGAGCATCTGCCACGAGGGCAGGAAGCGCCCGAACGCCGCGGTGCTGACCGGCTCGATCTGGGCCCGCAGCGCTGCCAGCGACCGCCGGCGCAGGATGCGCAGCACCTCCGTGTCGCACCACTGCTCCCCGGAATCGGTGGGCACGTCGGTGAATTCGCCGCGCACCAGCTTGCCGTCGACGGCCAGCCGGCCCAACACGTCGGCGGCCACGCGCAGCCCCAACCCGAAACGGGCGGCCGCCTCGGCGGTGGTGAACGGGCCCCGTGTGCGCGCGTAGCGCGACAGCAACTCGCCCAGCGGATCGACCACCTGCTCCAGGAACGCCATCGGCACACCCACCGGCACCGCCACACCGACACCGTCGCGCAGCCGGCCGATGTCCTCGATGGCGGCCCACCAGGACTGCCCGGCGAAGGACACCTGCAGCACCCGTTTGGCACTCAGCAGACCTTCCAGCCAGCCGCCGATCTCGGAATGCTCACAGCGCGCCACGATCTCGTCGGTGGTCAGCGGGCCGAGTAGCCGCAGCAGATCGGCGACCCCCTCGGCGTCGCGGGCCAGCCGTTCCGGTGTCAGGTGCTGCAGCTGCCGCGCCGTGGTGGCGACCACGTCGGCGTCGAGCAGCTCGCGCAGCTCGACGCGGCCGAGCAGTTCGGCCAGCAGCGTCGGTTCCAGAGACAGTGCGGCGGCGCGGCGTTCGGCCAGCGGGCTGTCACCTTCGTACATGAACGCGCCGACATAGCCGAACAGCAGCGACGCCGCGAACGGCGACGGGGTCGGAGTCTCGACCTCGAGCAGCCGCACCCGCCGCTGCGCGATGCGCGACATCAGGTCGACCAGCATCGGGACGTCGTAGACGTCCTGCAGGCATTCACGGACCGCTTCGAGCACGATCGGGAAATCCGGATAGCCGCGCGCGACGTCGAGCAGCTGGGCGGCCCGCTGACGTTGATGCCACAGCGGCGAGCGCTTGCCCGGGTGCCGGCGCGGCAGCAGCAGAGCGCGGGCGGCGCACTCCCGGAACCGGGACGCGAACAACGCCGACGAGCTGACCTCGGCGGTCACCAGGGGCTCGATCTCGTCGGGCTCGAACACGAAGATGTCTGCGCCGGGGGCGGTGTCGTCGGTGTCGGGCAGCCGCACGATGATGCCGTCGTCGGACGCGGTCGGCTTCTCATCGATGCCGTACCGCTCGTAGAGCCGTTTGCCGACCGCCAACGCCAGCGGCCCGTGCACCCGCAGCCCGTACGGTGAATGCAGGATGATGCGCCAGTCGCCGAGCTCGTCGCGGAACCGTTCCACCACCAGCGTGGTGTCCGACGGCACAGCTGAAGTGGCCTCCCGCTGTTCGGAGATCAGCTGCCACAGGTTGTCGGTGGCGAATGCGTCGAAACCCACGTCCTGGCAGCGAGATTCGAATGCCGCCCGGTCCAGCCGGGCGAGCTCTCCGTTGAACGCACCGATGGCCGCCCCGAGCTCCGCGGGCCGGCCCACACCGTCGCCTCGCCAGAACGGCAGCCGGGCGGGCTCGCCGGGGGCGGGGATGACGAGCACCCGGTCATGGGTGATCTCGGTGATCCGCCAGCTGGTCGCACCCAAGGAGATGACGTCGCCGGGCCGGGACTCGTAGACCATCTCCTCGTCGAGTTCGCCAACGCGCGAAGGCTTTTCGGAGTCCGCATTGGTGGCCAGGTACACGGTGAACATGCCGCGGTCCGGGATGGCCCCGCCGGAGGTGACGGCCAGCCGCTGGGCGCCGGGCCGGGACGTCAGGGTGCCGCTGTCGCGGTCGTAGACGATGCGCGGCCGCAGTTCGGCGAACTCCGTCGACGGGTACTTGCCCGACAGCAGATCCAGCGTCGCCTCGTACGCGCTGCGGGGCAGTGTCGCGAAGGGGGCGCTACGGCGCACGGTGTCGAACCAGGCCTCGGCGTTGACCGGCTCCAGCGCGCACGCCGCCACGGTGTGCTGGGCGAGCACGTCCAGCGGGTTGGCGGGCACCCGCATCGTCTCGATCTGGCCTGCCAGCATCCGCTGCACACTGACCGCGCAGCCGATCAGGTCGGTGCGGTGCTTGGGGAACAGCACGCCCTGGCTGATCTCGCCGACCTGGTGGCCGGCGCGGCCGATGCGTTGCAGCCCGCTGGCCACCGACGGCGGCGTCTCCACCTGGATCACCAGGTCGACCGAGCCCATGTCGATGCCGAGCTCCAGGCTGGACGTGGCCACGACCGCCTTGAGCCGGCCGCTCTTGAGTGCCTCCTCGACGTCCGCGCGGGCCTCCTTGCTGACCGAACCGTGATGCGCGCGGGCCAGCACCGGCTCCGCGCCGTAGGTCTGCCCGCTGCCCATCAGGTGGGCTGGGGAGCCGCCGGCCACCCCGGGGTTGTGTGCGCCGAGCTCGATACCCGCCCGCTCGGCGTGGATCTCATTGAGCCGGGCGGTCAACCGCTCGGCCAGCCGCCGCGAGTTGGCGAACACGATCGAGGAATTGTGAGCCTCGATCAGGTCGACGATGCGCTGCTCCACTTCGGGCCAGATCGAGTTGCCCTCAAGGTTGGCCATGTCGGGCACCGGAACCTGCACGGTCAGATCGAATGTCTTGGCCGCGGGCGGTGCGACGATGGTGGTCGGGGCCGCACCGGACAGGAATCGGGCCACCTCCTCGGGTGGACGCACGGTGGCCGACAGCCCGATCCGCTGGGCCGGCCGGGGCAGCATCGCGTCGAGGCGCTCCAGGGACAACGCCAGGTGGGCGCCCCGCTTGGTGCCCGCCACCGCGTGCACCTCGTCGACGATGACCGTTTGAACGTCGGCCAATGTCTCGCGGGCCGCCGAGGTCAGCATCAGGAACAACGATTCCGGCGTGGTGATCAGGATGTCGGGCGGCTTGCTGATCAGCTCGCGGCGCTTACTGGGCGTGGTGTCGCCGGAACGGACCCCCACGCTGATGGCCGGTGGTTGCTCACCGGTACGTTCGGCGATCCGCGAGATACCGGTCAGCGGAGTGCGTAGGTTGCGTTCGACGTCCACGGCCAGCGCCTTCAGCGGAGAGACGTACAACACCCGGGTGCCGCGGGTGGCCTCGGGATCACGGGCCAGCCCGTCGATCGCCCACAAGAACGCCGCGAGCGTCTTGCCCGATCCGGTCGGCGCGATGACCAGTGTGTTGTCGCCGTCGGCGATCGCATTCCAGGCCTGCGCCTGCGCCGGTGTGGGCTCGACGAAGGTGCCCGCGAACCATTCGCGCGTCAACGCGGAGAAGCGTGACAGCGCATCGGTGGTGACAGACATGGCTTCCATGGTGCCCTCGGGCACCGACATCCGATCTGTGCACCAGTCCATAAAGCGAAAACGAGCACGTCACCGTGGGTCGGGTTTAGGATTCTGACGTGCTGGCGGGGGACTGGCGGCCCCGGATTCCGGCCGCGACGATCGGCCGGCCGAGGATCGCTGACCGCGTCATCCGACGCCCGGGGGTGCTCCGGCGGCTGACGGCGGCGGACGGCGGTGACGTCGTCGTCGTGTCCGCCCCCGCCGGCTACGGCAAGACCACCGCGGCCGCGCTGTGGGACGCCGCGGACGCGCGGCCGTTCGCCTGGGTCCGCATCGATCATCTCGACGACGACCCGGTGCACCTGCTGCTGCACATCGCGACGGCCGTGGTGCGGCTCACAGACCGGGACAGCGATGTGCTGCGCTATCTGCGCGGCCCCGGGCGCGACCCGGTGACCCATCTGGTGCCCGCCGTGGTGCGGCTGTTCGAGCGTTCCGGACCGCTCGTGCTCGTGCTCGACGACGTACACAAGCTGTCCGACCCCGCAGCGGTGACGGCACTGCAGTTGCTGCTCGACCAGGCGCCGGCGACGATCACCGCGGCGCTGGTCGGTCGGTACATGCTGCCGCTGGGCCTGGCGCGGCGCGGGCTGCAACACGCCGTCGTGCGGATCGACGAGGAGGTGCTGCGGTTCTCCCCCCAGGAGTCGGCCGGCGTGCTCACCTCCGTCAGCGGTGCATGTGACGATGCGACGATCTCGACCGTCGTCGACCTCTGCGAGGGGTGGCCGGCGGGCGTGGTCCTGACCGCGATGGCGTTGCGGGACGGCACCACGCTCGAGACGCTGGCCGGACGCGACAACCTGGTGGTCGACTACGTGGTCGAAGAGGTCATCGACCGGCTCGACGCGAACACCGCGACGTTCCTGGTCGAGTCGGCGGTGCTCGAGCGCTTCACCGCCGAACAGCTCGACACCGTGCTGGGCCGTGACGACTCCGCGCGGGTGCTGGCGGCGCTGACGGGATCCGGCAACCCCTTCCTCATCGCGATTGACCCCCAACGGATGTGGTACCGCTACCATCACCTGTTCGCTGATGTGCTGCGTGCTCGGCTGCGTCTGACCGCGCCGGCCCGATTTCGCGAGTTGGCCACGCGTGCAGCTGATCTGCTGGAACGGGAGGGCGACATCGACGGTGCGTTGGTGCATGCCGTCGACGCGGGGAACCGGCAGCGGGCGGCTGCTTTGGTGAATCGTGAGGCGGTTCGGCTGGGATTCGACGGACGCGCCGGGGTGCTGGCGCGCCGGTTGGCGATGCTGGATGCGCGCACGTTCGCCGAGCACCCCGACGCCGCGGTGGCGCGCGCCTGGCTGGGCGCGACGACAGCCGACGCCGAGCTGATCCAGCGGTCGCTGATGCTGGCGGTGCGCGCCGATCACGGACAGCCGCTGTCCGACGGCACGCCGTCGGTGAAAGTGGCGGTGGCGCTGATCAGTTCGCTCCTGGGCGCGAACGGGGTCAACGACGTGATACGGCAGGCCGACATCGTCCGCGCGGCCGGGGACAATCTGGTGAACCCGTGGTGGGGCGCGGCCACCGTGATGAAAGGCGCCGCCGAGGCCATGCGCGGGAACGCCACCCGCGCCCGCGGTCTGCTGGAGGGCGCGCTGCCGGTCATCGACGAACTACCTGGTTTCCATGCCGCGGCGCTGGCCCACCTGGCGCTGCTCGACCTCGCCGCCGGCGACGACGAAGCCGCGGTGCAGCGCAGCGAGGCGGCCCGGACGCTGGCCGACAAGTACGACCTGTGCGACGTCGTGCCGATGATCGTCGTGTACGCCTCCAGCGCGGTCATGGCCGCACGGGTCGGTGAGGACGTCGGGCATGCGGTGACGGTGACGGAGACCTTGCTGGCCCGGCTGGGTAATCTGTCCGCGCGCACGGCCCTTCTCGGGCATGGACTGCTCGCGTGGACGGCGGCGGTGATCCAGGATCCGGATCTGCTGAGTCGGCACCTGGCCGCCGCGGAGCGCACCTGTCACCGCGAGCCCGACGCGACCGCGCTGATACAGCGCGTGGACCGCGTCAAGGCGATGGCGGCCGGGGGTGCGCGCCCGTTGACCGCCGCCGAACTGAGGTTGCTGCCGCACCTGGCCAGCCATCTGTCACTGCGGCGGATCGCCGAGGAGTTGGTGATCGGCCGTGAGACGGCCAAGAGCCAGGCGACCTCGATCTATCGAAAGCTGGGGGTGTCGTCACGCGCTGAAGCCGTCAGCGAGGCGAGAAGGGTCGGCCTGATCGCCGAGTGAGGTGGCACCGCCCTTGGACCAACTCCACGCGGTGAGGGCCCACCCCGAGCCGATCTTGCGCAGAGCCACGGTGAAGGTCGATCCGGCCTGGGTGCGCGACGTGCCGTTGACGGAGAAGGTCATGGAGGCCGGCACCACCACATAACCGAACGCACCGTTGACGTCGAGGTGCCGAGGCTCGCCGAGGACGATGTGGTAGTCCGACGCGCCGCTGTGTTCACTTTCGGACATCACGTCGCGCCACCAGGTGCGGGCCGCCGCGGGTCCGTGCCACACGTGCGGAGGCATACCGTCGAGGATGTGCATGGTCTCGGAGCAGGCGGCTGCCATCGCATCGACGTCGGCGTCGTTGAAGGCAGACACGTAGCGCAGCACCGCATCAAAGGGCGTCTCAGTCACAGGTCATCACCGCCAGGTTCCGCCACAGGTTCTGCAGGCTCTGTGTTCCACCGAACAGCGTGGTGAAATGGGTTGAGTCGATCAGCACGATGTCACCGGCGCGGTCCCCGTCCGGCGGCATCCAGATCACCGCGTTGAACGCGGAATTGCCGGCGTCGGTGAACGGATGGGGACGGTTCAGGTCGATAGGCTGGCGGGCCAGGACGCGCAGAGTCGCGCCTTCCGGTGCGGTCAGTTCGTAGTGCGGCAGGTGCTGATGAAAGCTCAGCGTCGGCACATCGGTCAGCAGTCCACGCTCGTCGAACTCGTGATAGGCGTTGAGCGGTACCGGGTCTCGCGTTCCGCTCAGCACGGCAGGGCGCAGTCCCCAGATGTTGTGCACCGGCACCCCCAGCGCGCGCATCAATGAGCGGGTGTACCTGCTGAACCGCTGCTGGCGCGGGACTAGGCGGTCCCCGTGGTGAAGGTACTCGACCTGCCGCTGGCCGAGATCGTCGGTGAAGCCGACATCGTGATGCGGGGCGAGTAGCAGGCAGGTGTCCTCACGGTGCAGCCACTCGCGCAGCGCTTCCACTTCGTCGCGTTCCGCTTCGAGTTCGGAGTTCAGGTGGTCGAGGCCGAACACCATCAGCGTGTCGGCGTCGGCCAGGATCCGCTCGTCGAGGGGTTGGTAGTAGCCGGCCTGGTCGACGCGCTGGAAGACGGCGACCGGGTGTCCGGTCACCTCGCCTACCAGATCCTGGAATGTGAGCGTGGACCGGTGGAAGAGCTCGAGTGTTCCGGCGATGCCCTGCAGGAAGTGGGCCGCGTCGAACTCCGGGGTCTCGTAGGCGGGGTAGGCGACGTTGCGAACCTCGGTCATGGTCGAGAAGCGGTTGCTCATTGCCGCCGGATCACGTTGCGATTCCCAGGGATAACTCCACGTCCAGTAGATGCTCACCCGCCGCCGGCCGTCGCGGGGCCGTGGCAGGTGGTCCTGGTTGTAGGTTCGGGCTGGTCGTGTGGCCATCGACACTCCTAACCGCCGAGCGTGGCGAGGTATCGCAGGGCGTTGAGCCCGGGCAGGAAGAAGTAGGCGCCGCCCCGAAGCGTGGTGAACGCTGGAATACCCTTGTGGACCTTGCGGATCGGACGTCTGGGGACGGTGAAGTCGAGCGTGCCGTCCTGGGCGCCGCAGATAGGGTCGTGCTCATTGCCGAGTTCGTGGAAAGTCCTGTCGTTGATCCACACGTTCTGGGCGAACTCGAACTGTCGCACCAGGCTGGCGCAGATGATGAATGCGGCGATCCCGCGATCGACGCCGTCCTCGGGCGCCCCGTCGGGCAGTGCGGGCCCGTACGTCGCCCCTCGGCGGATCATCCTGCGGCGGTTCATGTAGTGCGCGGTGTCTCGCGGGTTGAGCCGCCGAGCGTGCGAGCCCAGCGGGCACGCGTAGCCGAACGGGTCCATCTCTTTGTAGTTGAAGTCGTTGTTGCGCATCGGGTCCGCGCCGAGATCGGGGTCATCGGCGTCTGGCGCGAGAACCAAGGGAGCCCCACTGCGCCAACGTCCCATGAACTTCGCCGCCAGTAGCTCTTGTTCGTCCGGTGTCGCAGCGTTGTCGGCGAGATATGCGCGGAACGCCCCGACATGCTCCTGCAACCGGCGGTAGGCCAGATAGCTCCCGTTGCGCGACAGGGCCTCCGGGTGCGGCACACCGGCGACGGGGCCGTCTTCGTCGGGATAGCCGAGGATGAACTCGCCGGGTTCGAGCGCCGCGCCCGAACCCGGGGTCGGCTCCTCACCCGAGCCTTTGATGACGGGCTGGGACAGCCGGTCGCGGAATCCGAAATGATCGTGGGCATAGTTGAAGGGCGGGTGGGCGTTGAGGTCCAGGAAGGACAGCGTGCGGACACCGTCGCAGCGGGACACCAGCGCATCGTGTTCACCGACGCAGCGGGCGTGTTCGTCGTCATCGCGGGCGAACAGGATCGCGATGGCGTGCAGGTCGTCCCCGGCCAGTCCACCCACCCAGTGCTCCGGTGCGTTGGCTCCGGTGTCACCGAGGATGTCGGCGCGCGCCGCCATGCCTTCACGGAACTCGTCGGGAAAGGTGGCCAGGCCCGCCTCGGGGACCCCGAGTGCGCGCAGCCCGGTCCAGGTGAACGCGAGCGTCACCCAGCGCTGTGAACCGTCCATGGTGGCGGTGACGTCAGCAGCCGACTGGACGACGTCGAGAAGTTCGGTGAGCCATGCCCTTCCGCCGGCCGGGTGGTCGAACGTCAGAAACTCGTACCGCCCGGTCATGGCGGGGGTGCGGGTCAGCAAGATGTGCTGGATGTCGTCGAGCTCAAGAGTCACTGCAGTCGGGTCTTCGCGCGGGCTCTCATCACTGCATCTGGTCGAGCATGTCGGAGAAGGCCGCCTTCAGGCGCAACGCCTTCTTGATCTCGTCTGCGGTCACATATGGGTACTCGCCGTATTCGAGAAAGCTCGGGTACTGGTGTTCGCGGACGAATGTGATGAACGCCTCGGGGTTGCTCTGCCAATCTTCTGGGAAGCCTTCAAGATTCGTGAACACCGTGGTGATCCCGGTGGCGCTGAACAGGCGGACGGCGTCCTCGGTGTACTTGTCGAAGTCGGTGTCGAAGATGCCCTGGTACTGGAAGTGCAGGCCGGATCCGACGTCGAACAGCACCCAGCGTAGGTAGTGCAGCCGTAACGGTGCCAGGACGTCGGGACTACCGGCGATCGCGTCCTCGATCTGTTTGCCGTAGGCACGCACGGCTTCTTCGCGGCCCTCCTTGACCTTCGCGATGATCGAGAACCCGTAGCAGGCGGGGGTGCGCGGATATACCGGACCGTAGCGGCCGCGCTCCAGCTCGTGGTAGCCCTCCGGTGGGATCGCCATGGCCGCCGGTCGTGTCCAGCTTTGTTCGTCCACCATCGCGGTCAGCCTCCGATCGCCTCTGTGGCGCAGCGTAGGGCGCGTCCGCGGTGCTGTCTTCCCCCGATACGGGGGAAGCGCCGACGGATCCCGCGGTACACGCGGGGCGTGCCGACACCGGTGACCGGCGGGTCTATCGGTGCGGGATCGGCAAGATACGCAGAGACTCTCGGGTCGAACGGGAGGGTGGGAACCGCGTCGTGCACTTCTGAGAAGCCCGGGTATTTGACTTGGGTAATTCCTCAGAGCAGCAGTCTGTTTCACCCGTTGTGGGGGATGTCGCGGGCGCTTGCCACTGCCTACGCTGACGCAGCGATCCGTGAGCCAATGAGGCTGTGCGCGAACCAACGCAGGGAGTGTGCAAGATGCGGTTGGTTTACCTGCTCGTCGCACCGGTGGTGTGTTGCACCGGTATCGCCATCGCGCCGCCCGCGGTTGCCGATTGCACCAGTGCCGGCGGCACGACCATCTGTTCGCAGGGCGAGGTGCGCGGCTCCAACACCGGGGCCGGCCCGGGCGAAGGCCCGTACGTGCCCTACCCGTGCGATCTGGATTACTACGACTGTACCGAGTGGTGGAACGTCGATTTCGATGCCGATATCGATGTCAATCCTCGTCCGCCCGATATCGGACGACCCGGTCGTCCGGATATCGGCAACCCGGGACGGCCGGGCGGCGGCGGGGGCCGCCCCGGCGGCGGCGGCGGACGCGGCGGACGATGAGAACCGAGGAGAAGCGCATGGCATCTCATTTCCTGGCACCCGTGCTGGCCGCGATCGGCTGCGCCGCCGTGCTCGGTACCGCCGCGTCCGCCGCCGCACAGCCGCCGCCACCGGCTCCGCCGACCTGCTCTTCGGCAGACCTGGCGGGGACGATGACCGGGGTGATGGCGGCGACGTCGGCGTACCTGTACACCCATCCGCCCGTCAACGACTTCTTCACCAGCCTCAAGGGGCAGCCGCCGGAAGCGCGTCGCGCGGCGCTGCAGACCTACATGGACGCCAACCCGCAGGTACGGGCGGAGCTGCAGGCAATCCGGCAGCCCATGGTGGACTTTCGCAAACGCTGCGGCGGCTGAGCAGCCTACGATCGCTGGGTGCGAAAGATCTCTGTGCGGCGGATGACCGCCGCGGCGCTCGGCGCGGCCGGCGTCGTCCTGTCGTCGGCCACCGCTCACGCCCAGCCGGCGGCGCCCAACTGCACGGCGGCCGACCTCGCCGGTGTCATGACCGGCGTCAGCGCCGCCACGTCGGCCTACCTGTTCACCCACCCGCCGGTCAACGACTTCTTCACCACGCTCAAGGACAAGCCGCGCGAGGAGAAGAAGGCCGCGGTGACCGCGTACATGGATGCCAATCCGCAGGTGGCCGCCGACCTGCGGAACATCCGGCAGCCGCTGGTGGATTTCCGCAACCGCTGTCAGGGCTGACCTCAGCGCTGGTGCGGCGCGACGGACTCGACGAGCACGGCCGGGATGCCCGGCACCCGGCCCACCGCGTCCATCAGGCCGTGGGCACAGAGATCGGCGATCAGGTCTGCATCCAGTGAGGCGTCCAGCAGGCGCTGCCGGCACATCTCGAACGTGAACGCCAGCCAGCCGTAGACGGTCGCGCGCAGATCGCGCTCCACCTTCGCGTCGACCGGGCCGGCGGCTTCGGTGACGCGGTCCATGATCCGGTCGGCCTGACGATCGTTGTCGACGTTTTCGATGCCGCGCAGCACCGGATCGGACCGCCCTGTTCCCGTGTATGCCGCCCAGGCCCGGTGCGGGTGCTCCTCGTCGTAGCGCAGATAGGCGAGCACGCCGGTGCGGACCTGAGCGAACAGCGACTGACCGGGCAGGGGAGGGGTGTTGGTGGCCTGGAACATCCGTTCGCCCTCCGCGCGGACGACCGCGGCGAAGAACGCACGCTTGTCCGGGAAGTAGTGGTACATCAGCGCGCGCGAGACGCCGGCGCGTTCGGCGATCTCGTCGATGCGGACCTCGTCGTACGGCCGTCGGCCGAACACCTCGGCTCCGAGGGCCAGCAACTCGTTGCGACGATCCTCGGGTGAGAGCCTGCGGCGACCTTCAGTCATGGCCCGATACTACTTGACACATGTAAAATAGCGGCGGAGGCTGGGGCCCATGGCCCTCGTTGGTGACCGGGTGTCGTTTCCGAAGCTGCCACACCCGCCGCGGCGCGTCCCGGTTCTCGGCGACGTGCTCGGCTTCAGCGAGGACATTCTCACCCAGCCGTCCTCGCAGATTACCGGTCCGGTGTTCGAGTTCCGTTTTCTGGGCGCACGATACGTCGTGGCGGCGGGCGCGGAGGCGGTGGTCGAGCTCAGCGACGAGAGCCGGTTCTGCAAGCACGTCGGTCCCGACATCGAGGCGCTGCGGATCATGGGCGGCGACGGCCTGTTCACCGCCTACAACCACGAACCGAACTGGCAGAAGGCGCACGACGTGCTGATGCCGGCATTCAGCAGGCAGGCGATGCACCGGTATCACGCCGTGATGTTCGATGTCGCCGGCGAATTGCTGGCGCGGTGGGACGCGCGGGCCGGCACCGGCGAGCCGATCGACGTCCCCGCCGATACGACGCGGGTGACGCTGGAGACGATCGGGCGCTGCGCTGCCGGTTATCCCTTCGGCTGCTTCGACTCCGAGGACGCGCATCCGTTCGTCGAGCACATGGTCGCCGGGCTGCAGGGATCGGACCGGCTCGGGGTGTTGCGTGCGACATTCCTGCCGCGGGTCTTCGCGCGCAGGGTCGAGCGCGTGGTTCGCCACCACGCCGCGCAGATGCACACGCTCGCCGACGAGATCATCGCCGAACGCGTGCGCGGCGGGCTCGGGCGCCACGACGACCTGCTCGAACTGATGCTGGTGTCAGATCTGGACGCGGCCAACGTCCGGTACCAGTTGATCAACTTCCTGGTCGCCGGCCACGAAACCACCTCAGGAGCACTGTCTTTCGCGCTGTACTTCCTGTCGCGGCACCCCGAAGCCGCCGAACGGGCGCGCGCCGAGATCGCCGAGGTGTGGGGTGACGATGAACGCCCGGCTTTCGAGCTGATCGCCAAACTACGCCACGTGAGGCGCATTTTCGATGAGGCGTTGCGGCTGCAGCCGACGGTGCCCGGCCATTACCGGGCCGCTCGCGAGGACACCGTGCTGGCCGGGGTGCATCCGATGCGCAAGGGCGACTGGGTGCTTGCGCTGACCATGGGATTGCACCGGGATCCGCGGTGGGGCGACGACCCCGAAGCCTTCGATCCCGACCGCTTCGCGCCGGACAAGGTGAGAGCGCGGCCGGCGGGGTTGTACAAGCCGTTCGGCACCGGGCCACGGTCATGCATCGGCCGGCAGTTCGCGCTGCACGAGGCGGTGCTGCTGCTGGCGGTGCTGTTGCGCCGCTACGAGCTGATCCCCGATCCGGGCTACCGGCTACAGGTCGCGCAACGACTGACGTTGATACCCAAGGATTTCCACCTCACGCTGCGGCGGCGCTGATCCGCCACAAGGCTCAGAGCGCGCGCAGGCTCCGCTGGTAGCGGCGCATCCCGCTGATCCAGCGGTCGTAGTCACCGCCCTTGTGTCGGTACATCTCCAGCAGCTCGGCGTGCGGCAGCACCAGGAACCGGCCGTCCCGGACGGCCCCGACCGTCACCGACGCGACGTCGGCGGCGCTGATCACCCCTGCCGAGTGCTCGATCGACGACGCGCCCAGCCGCGCGTCCGGATCTTCGGTGCTGCGCACGGCTTGCAGCAGCGGCGTTTCCACACCGAGCGGGCACACGCAGCTGACCCCGATGCCGTCGTCGCCGTAGGTGATCGCCAGCCATTCGGCGAAGCCCACCGCGGCGTGCTTGCTGACCGCGTAACCCGCCGCACCCAGCTGGGTCAGTAGACCGGCGGCCGACGCCACCGACACGAAGTGCCCCGACCCGCGGGACTGCCAGTGCGGTACCACGAGGCGGGCCGCGCGGATGTGCGCGCGAAGATTGACGTCCAGGATCGCGTCCCAGTCGGATTCGGTTCCCAGACCGGTCTTTCCGATGATGCCGGCATTGGCGACGTAGATGTCGACGGGCGTGAACTCGCGGGCGGCCAGCGTGATCAGGCCTTCGATGTCGACGACGTCGGCCGCGTCGGCGCGCAGCGCGACGGCGGCACCGCCGGCATCCCGGATCGCCGACGCGGTCGCGTGCGCGCCCGCCTCGTCGAGGTCGCCGACGACGACGCTGACGCCGTTTCGGGCGAGTTCGCTCGCGATCGCCGCCCCGATACCCGAGGCGCCGCCGGTGACGATCGCAGTCTTGCCGTGGAGGTCCATGGCACGAGTCTGCCGCGAGCGTGCGTGAAGTCCGTCTCTGGGGCGGCGTGTCGGCCGCAGACACGCACGTTCGCGCGTATGTAGGGGGGGCTAGCCGAAGTGCACGCCTTGGGCCAGTGGCAGCTCCGCCGAGTAGTTGACGGTGTTGGTCGCGCGCCGCATGTAGGCCTTCCACGCGTCCGAGCCGGACTCGCGACCGCCACCGGTCTCCTTCTCACCGCCGAACGCGCCGCCGATCTCCGCGCCCGACGTGCCGATGTTGACGTTGGCGATCCCGCAATCCGATCCGTCGGCGGCCAGGAAGCGCTCGGCCTCCCGCATGTCCAGCGTAAAGATCGACGACGAAAGACCCTGCGGCACCGCATTGTTCAGCGCGATGGCCTCGTCGAGGCTTTCGTAGGTCAGCACGTAGAGGATCGGGGCGAACGTCTCCCGGTGCACCACGGCCGTCTGCGCGGGCATCCGCACCACCGCCGGTGTCACGTAGAACGCGCCCTCGTCCCCGGCGTCGACGCGCTCGCCGCCGATCACTTCGCCACCCTCGGCCTCGGCCTGCTGCAGCGCCAGGACCATGTCCCGGTAGGAGGCCGTGTGGATCAGCGGCCCCACCAGCGTGCCGTCGGCCAGCGGGT
Source organism: Mycobacterium sp. ZZG (assembly GCF_054786995.1). NCBI lineage: Bacteria > Bacillati > Actinomycetota > Actinomycetes > Mycobacteriales > Mycobacteriaceae > Mycobacterium > Mycobacterium sp. ZZG. Next base: position 25,464 of record NZ_JBTBFV010000009.1, on the reverse strand, counting down.
CGCCGACCGGAAGCTGCCGGTAGGCCGCCACAATCCGCGACACCAGCTCGTCGGCGATCGACGAGTGCACGATCAGCCGCCGCAGCGTGGTGCACCGCTGACCGGCGGTGCCCGCGGCCGAGAACACGATGCCGCGCACCGCCAGATCCAGATCGGCCGAGGGGGTCACGATCGCGGCGTTGTTGCCGCCCAGCTCGAGCAGCGCGCGGCCGAACCGCTGCGCCACCCGCGGACCGACCTCGCGGCCCATCCGCACCGAGCCGGTCGCCGACACCAGCGCCACCCGCGGGTCGTCGACCAAGGTCTCGCCGATCTCACGCTCGCCCAGCAGCAGACGTCCCACCGCGGCGGGCGCCCCGACGTCCGCGCAGGCCCGCTCCAGCAGGGCCTGGCACGCCACCGCGGTCAGCGGCGTGAGCTCGGACGGCTTCCACACCACGGTGTCGCCGCACACCAGGGCCACCGCGGTGTTCCACGCCCACACCGCGACGGGGAAGTTGAACGCGGTGATGACCCCGACCACGCCGAGCGGATGCCAGTTCTCCATCAGCCGGTGTCCCGGGCGCTCGGACGCGATGGTGCGGCCGTAGAGCTGCCGCGACAGCCCGACGGCGAACTCGCAGATGTCGATCATCTCTTGCACTTCGCCGAGCGCCTCGGAGGTGATCTTGCCGGCCTCGATGGTCACCAGCGTGGCCAGATCGGTCTTGTGTTCGACGAGCAGCTGACCGAGCCGGGCCACCAGCGCCCCCCGCACCGGCGCCGGGGTCGTCCGCCACGTCGAAAATGCGTCGGCAGCAGCGGATATCGCGGCATCGGCATCGGATGCCGACGCGGCCGGCACCGTGAACAGCACGTCACCGGAGATCGGAGTGCCGGCGGGCATTCCTCCCGCGCCGGCCGGGCGCAGGTCGACGGTCGCGCCGACCGCGGTCAGTGCGTCTTGGACGCGGGCGCGCAGCGCGTCGGCGGTGGGCAGCGGGGAGGTCAGAACGGTGGTCATGAGGATGCGACTTTCTCGTAGAGGTCGTAGGGGTGGTGCACGTGGTGCCCTCGAAAGAGGTTGCGCGCGAGCTCATCCGGATCAATCGGACGGAACGCTGTGGACACCACGGGCACCGGGGAGGCAGCTTCGCGTAAATCGTCGAAGCCGACGGGATGCATGCCGAACGCCGGGAACCGGTCGGCCACCTGTGCCAGCTCGGCCGCCGAACCGACGCGGATCGCGCCGTGTCGCTCGGCGGTGACCCGCTCCAGCGAGCCCAGCCGCTGGGCGTCGGGATTCTCGGTGACGTAGGCGGCGTTCACCGCAGCGCTGACCTCGACCAGCGTGTGGCCGGCGGGCGCCTCGGCGCCGTGCAGCTGCGAGAGTCCTGCCGCGAATTGCGCGCGCAACTGCCAGGTTTCGACGCTACTCATGGGCGCTCCGATACAGTGCGCCCATGACCGATCCCGCAGACGTGCAGCCGCTCGACGAGATCGATCGCGTGCTGGCCCGCGAGCTGGTCGCCGACGGTCGGGCGACGCTGGCGCATCTGGCGGCGACGGCGGGGTTGTCGGTGTCGGCAGTGCAGTCGAGGGTGCGGCGACTGGAGTCGCGGGGGATCGTCACCGGATACACGGCGCGCATCGACCCGGAGGCCGTCGGCAGCAAGCTGTCGGCGTTCGTCGCCATCACCCCTCTCGATCCCTCTCAACCCGATGATGCACCCGCACGGCTGGAGCACATCCCCGAAATCGAGGCGTGTTACTCGGTGGCCGGCGAAGACAACTATCTGCTGCTGGTTCACGTCGAGTCGGCACGGGCCCTGGAAGGCCTGCTGCAGAAGATCCGCACCGCAGCCGACGTGAAGACGCGCAGCACGGTCATCTTACAGAAATTTTACAGTGGTAGGCGCTACATACCGGACTAATTACTGGCAATGGCGCGGTGAGGGCCAAAATGCACGGCTGCGCCCGGTCGGCCCCGTCACGACGCAGGGCTGCCGCCTGCCTTCTTCACGGCTGACTTCCTGGCGGGCGGATTCTTCGCAGGTGTCTTCTGTGCACCGGTCGTCATCGTGACCGCGGCCTTCTTGCCGGTCGTCTTCGTGACCGCGGTGTTCTTCGCCGATGCCTTCCTGGCCGGTGTCTTTTTGGCGGTCGTCTTCGTGACCGCGGCCTTCTTGGCGGGTGCCGCCTTTTCCGCCGCTGTCTTCCTCGCGACCGCCCCGCTCTGTGCGGCCTGCTCGTCGTCCACCATGGCGGCGACGCGGTCGCGCACTGCGCCGGTGGCCCGGCTGAGCAGTCCCGGGGCGGTCGCCGACAACAGCGTGGCGACCGCCGTGGCCGACAACGCCTGACCCCAGCCGAGCGGGCCCACCGGCGTGCAGCCGAAGGCCTGGCTGACCACTGGGACACTGACGATTCCCGCCAGCGTCATGAACGAGCCCAGCGCGGTCACCACTACCAGCGGGCTGCGCGAGTCGACCAGAGTCTGGGCCAGCTGCGTCGATACGAGCCCGATCAGCGCGACGGTCGACGCGCGCTGGGGGGTGCCCGTCACGCGCGCCATCATCCAGGCCGCGCCTGCGCCGGCCGTCGTGGCCGCACCGCGCACGCCGATGGCCCGCCACATCGCCGCCTCGTCCAGGTCGACCTGTCCCGTCGTGTCGGTCTGCCGGCTCACCGCCAGCGCCGCGGCCGGCAGTGCGTCGGTCAGCATGTTGACCAGCAGCATCTGTCGGGCGTTGAGCGCCGATCGCCCGGTCAGCAGGCTGGTCAGGAGCGCGAACGCGATCTCACCGGTGTTGCCACCCAGCAGCAGTGACACCGCCGACTGCACGCGGCGCCACAGCTGCTTACCTTCATCGAGGGCCGGCAGCAGGGCCTCGATCCGGCCGTCCAGCAGCACCACGTCCGCGGCGGTGCGCGCCGGATCGCTGCCGCGGGCGGCCACGCCGACCCCGACGCTGGCCGCCCGGATGGCTGCGGCGTCGTTGGCGCCGTCGCCGACCATGGCCGTCACCATGCCGATGCGCTCCAGCGTCTGCACCACGTCGATCTTGTGCTCGGGCGACATGCGGGCGTACACGAGTCGCGAGCAGACCGCGTCGGCGCGTTCGTCCGCGGACAGATGCTCCCATTCGGTGCCGGTCATCACCTGTTCGGCGGTGACGTCGAGGCCGAGCTCGCCGGCGATCACCATCGCGGTCACCGGATGGTCGCCGGTGATCAGACGGACCCCGATACCCCGGTCGGTGAGCCCCTCAAGGACCTGGCGGGCGCTGGCCCGGGGGGTGTCGGCCAGGCCGAGCAAGCCGATGGGCGTCAGCTCCGAACGGCACAACGCCTCGAACGCGGCGGCGTCGGCGGCCGCGGCGGCGGCCTGCTCCGGGGTGAGCTGACGCTCGGCCACAGCGATCACCCGCAGTCCCTTGGCGGCCATGTCGTCGATGGCGGCCACCACCGGACCGTTGGCCCGGGTCAGCGCCGACGCGAGTACCTCCGGTGCACCCTTGATGGTCAGGCGATGGCCGACGATCGCGGCCGCAAACGGCCGGCCGGCCTGGAACGGCAGGAACGCGTCGCGCTTGATCGCGGTGGTGTCCGCGGCGTTCTCCTCGCCGTGGACGGCGCGGCGGATCGCGTCGTCGGTGGCGTGGTGGGCACGGTGACCGGGCTGGACGAAGATCGTGCTCAGGGCCGAGTCGAGCACCTGGTCCTCGGTGAAGCCGTCGACCGGGGACACGGCCTTGACCCTCAGCCGGTTCTCGCTGAGCGTGCCGGTCTTGTCGAAGCACACCACCTGCAGGCGGGCCAGCGCCTCGATCGACTGCGCGTTGCGCACCAGCACCGACTTGCCGGTGAGCCGACGGGCCGAGGCCAGTTGCGCCAGCGTGGCCACCAGCGGAAGTCCTTCGGGGACGGCGGCCACCGCCAGCGCGACCGCACTGCTGACGGCCTCGCGCAGCGGGGTGCCGCGGGCCACGCTGAGCAACCCGACCAGAGTGCCGCCGCCCATGCTGAACGGCAAGGCGCGCTTGGTGACCCGGCTCAGTTGGCGCTGCAGGCCGATCTCCCGGGATTTCTCGGGAGCCATCGCCAGCGCGCGGCGCATCTCGGTGCGGGACCCCACCGCGGTAACGACCGCGACCGCGGTGCCGGCCACCAGCGTGCTGCCCGCGTAGAGCATGCAGGCCCGCTCGGCCAGTGCAGCTCCTGGCGTGGGATCGGTCTGTTTGGGCACCGGCAGCGACTCGCCGGTCAGCGTCGACTCGTCGACCTCGACGTTGGTGGCCTCGATCAGCCGCGCATCGGCGGGGACCACCTCGTCGGCGTGGACCTCGATGATGTCGCCGGGTCGCAGGCGGCGCGCCGACACCTTCTCGTGGCCGTGCTGATCGAGCGGACCGGTCCGCCGGCGGGCCAGCGGCTCCTCGACGGCCATGAGCCGCCGCAGGATCCGCTCGGCGTGCAGCTGCTGTTCGGCCGACAGCGCGGCGTTGGCCAGCAGCACGCCCCCGACCAGCGCGGCATCCAGCGGGGAGCCGAGCAGGGCGCTGGCCACCGCCCCGGTGGCCAGCAGCGGCGTGATGGGATCGGAGAGGTCCGTCCGCATCTCGCCGACGAAATCGCGGGTCAGGTGCCATGCCCAGGAGCCGGCACGCGCGAGCACGCGTAACGCGAGGAGGTCGGCCAAACCTGTTGTCTCATCGGGTATTTCGTCGGGTGGACGGGGCAACAGTCGCTGCACCTCGTCGGCCGGCATGGCGTGCCAGTCGTGCGCGACCTCCGGTTCGGGCGGCGGGTCGTTGAACACTTTGCTTCCCGCGGTGAACCCCGACCACAGCGCGCCCACCACGCCGACGTTCACCGATTCCGGACCGCTGCCCGGCACGCTCGGTATCAACATCAGCGCGCCGAGCGTGGTGGCCGATACCGATAACCGGATACCGCGGGCGGTGACGGCGCGCGCGGTCGGTAGCGAGTGCAGGATGCGCCAGACCGACAGCAGGTCCGGCACGAACACGTCGGCGCCCCACGGCGGCCGCCAGTCGGGACGTTCCAGCCCGATCGTCAGGTCGGCGTCCTGGTTCATCGCCATGTCCGGCGTGGTGATCAGCGCGACGGTGGCGCCGTCGGCTTTCAGTTCGGCGAGCGCCGAGGCCAGCGCCTCGTCGATCGAACCGTCGACGGGATAGAGCCGATCGAAACCTTGGGCCAGCGAGCGCAGCCCGTCGTCGGCGACCGACACCACCCGCGGTTTGGTGCGCCGCGCCTCGGTGACCACGGCGCTGGCGAGGGGGTCGCGCACCGGGCTCACCAGCGCCTTGCCCGCCCGCCCCGCTCCCGGGATGGTGGACAGCTTGTGCCAGCCGGCCGCCAGGCCGTCGGTGTCCAGTGCCGTCCGGACCGCCTCCCAGGCCGGGGCTCGCCCCGAATTCGCCACTCCGACAACGCGAGTCACGGTGAGCTTGTCGGTATAGAGCACGCGGGGGTCGATGACGATCGCGTTGAGCCGGTCCAGGTGCCTCAGCGCTCGCGGGCGGACGACGACGACGTCGTGCCGGCCGGTCAGTCCGCGGGTCATCGCGCAGCCGAACGCTTCACGCGCCGCTCGCGACGGCTTGGCGGCGGTCACCAACGCGGCAGTGCCTGCGATCGTGGGGTTTCCGGTGACCGCCCCGATGAGCGTCGCGGCGGCCATGCCGGCCTCGCCGATCCGCTCGGAGTAGCGCTCGCCGGGGCCGTAGTTCCACTCCAGGGTGCCGCGATCGGGGAAGCCGCCGTCGGGGGGATAAGCAGCCAGTCGGGGCTCGTGGCGGCGCCACGCGAGGCGGGCATCCCACGCCTCGGCGGCAAGCAAGGCGCGCGTCGCGGCGTCGGCGGCCGCGGACGCCGGTGAGGCGGTCAGTGCGGACGTCGCGGCTTCCATCAGGCTCAACAGCAGGTCGGTGCTGTCGCGCCCGAGCCGGTGTTCGAGCTGGCGGCGCAGCTGAGGAACGTTGGCGGCCATGGTCGGAACCACCGACAGCAGCTCCGACACTTTCGGCCCGTGCAGCGCCCTGCCGGTCACGGACAGGCCGAAGCCGACGGCGGCGGCCACCGCGCCGATGGTCCGTGCCGCCAGCAGCGCGTCGTCGCCGGGCAGGGTGAGGGGTCGGTGCCGCTCACCGCAGGGTGCGGTGCGGACGCGACGTTCGGCGGCGAGCACCACCTCGGCCAGGTCTTCGGCGGGTCCTTCCGGCTCGGTGGTGACGATGACGCGCGCCACCGACCGGTTGATTTCGGCGTGCTTGACCCCGTCGACGGCGGTCACGGCGGCGAGCACCTCGGCGGCGATCGCGTCGGCGTCGGGACCGCTCAGACCGCAGACCTCGATCCAGTGGTGCGAGTTCAGCCGGCTGGTGCGTTTGACGGGGTGGCCGCCCAGCGCCTCGGTCGTGATCGCGACGGCGGTCTGCAGCGCCGCCGGCGCGCCGGCCGCCGCGTCCTGGACCGCCTCGGCTGCGGCGTGGGCGGTCGATGCTGCGCCTGTCGCGGCATCGGTGACCACGCCGGCGATGGCGCGTCCGGCGCCGAGAGCGGCATCGCCGGCCAAAAGTGCTGTCCCGGCGGCGATTTGGGCCAGCTTGAGTGAAGATCCGAGCAGATTCATGACGGTCGGCCTGTCGTCTCGCGCGGCATCGATGCGCTTCGTGCCTGCGCGGACTGAGCCACCTCGACCACCACCGTAAGACCAGTTTCGCTCGCGACCATCGGCCGATCCGGGCCGCGCTTCGAGTCGCCGCACGCATCGTCGCGCCGGATGCCCGATTTTAGGCCCGGAAAACACGCAGCGCCTGCCGACACGAGCGGACTGGCCGCTGCAACTTCGATGAAATTCGCCCTAGAAGGCATCAGTGCCGTAAAAAATGCGTTAAAGTGGATCCATGACCGCTACTTTTCCGTCGATCAGCGCTGCAGTCCGGTCAGGGGCCGCCGCCATCGCACCTGCCGACGTGCACGCGGTGCTGGCGCGCAGCATTCTGGCCGACGGACTGGACCTGGTCCTCGATCTCGACGGTTCGAACGGTTCTCACCTGGTCGACGCCCGCACCGGCCGCGGCTATCTCGACATGTTCACGTTCTTCGCGTCCTCGGCGCTGGGCATGAACCATCCGGGGCTCGCCGGCGACGACGATTTCCGCGACGAACTCGCCGCCGCCGCACTGAACAAGCCCAGCAACTCCGATGTCTACAGCGTGCCGATGGCGCGTTTCGTCGACACGTTCGCCCGTGTGCTGGGTGACCCGCAGCTGCCGCATCTGTTCTTCGTCGACGGCGGCGCGCTCGCCGTCGAGAACGCGCTCAAGGTCGCGTTCGACTGGAAGAGCCGCCACAACGAGGCGCACGGCCGCAGCGCCGAACTCGGCACCAAGGTGCTGCATCTGACGGGCGCCTTCCACGGGCGCAGCGGTTACACGATGTCGCTGACCAACACCGACCCGAACAAGGTGGCGCGGTTCCCGAAGTTCGACTGGCCGCGCATCGAGGCCCCGTACCTGCGGCCAGGTGCCGACATGGACTCGGTGGAAGCCGAATCCCTGCGGCAGGCCCGCGCGGCCTTCGAGGCTCACCCGCACGACATCGCCTGTTTCATCGCCGAACCGATCCAGGGAGAGGGCGGCGACCGCCACTTCCGGCCGCAGTTTTTCGCCGCCATGCGGGAGCTGTGCGACGAGTTCGACGCGCTGCTGATTTTCGACGAGGTGCAGACCGGGTGCGGGATCACCGGAACCGCTTGGGCCTACCAGCAATTGGGTGTTCAACCCGATGTGGTCGCGTTCGGCAAGAAGACCCAGGTGTGCGGCATCATGGCGGGCGGCCGCGCACACGGGCAGCAGTTCAGGACCAGGGTGGACGAGGTACCCGCCAACGTCTTCCACACCAGCTCCCGGATCAATTCGACGTGGGGCGGCAACCTGGTCGACATGGTGCGCGCCCGCCGGATCCTGGAGGTCATCGAGGTCGACGGCTTGTTCGAGCGTGCCGCCGACAGCGGACGCCATCTACTCGGCCGGCTCGACGGGTTGGCACTCGAATTTCCCGGGCTGGTGCGCGACGTGCGTGGCCGCGGGTTGATGTGCGCGTTCAGCGTGCCGAGCCCGGCGCAGCGCGACGCGCTGATCGCCGGACTCTGGGAGTGCGGGGTGATCATGCTCGGCTCCGGCGCGGACAGCGTGCGGTTCCGGCCGGCGTTGACGGTGTCGACGGCCGAGCTCGACTCGGCGGTCGACGCGGTGCGCGCGGTGCTCAGGTCGATGTGAGCCGGCGGATCGTCGACCGCAGCCGCGGCAGGTCCGCCCCGCCCACCAGCTCGCAGCCGTGAAGTTCGGCGAGTTTGCGTGCCGCAGGCGTGAATTGGTGGTTCGTGACGACCATGGTCTGCGTGCAGTCCTGCATGGGCGCCCCGGCGACCACCTCCTGCACGGCTCCGGCGCCCACGGGTCGTGACTGGCGTTTGCACTGCACGGCCAGCCGGTTCGGCCGATGCCCGACGATGAGGTCGACGCCCCAGTCGCCGGTCAGCGGCGTCATGATCACGGGCACGCCGCAGCTGCGCGCGATCCGTGCGATGTAGTCCTCGAACTCGGTGCCCGACATGTCCGCGTCGACGGGATGTTCGCGCGCAGTGGGGGTGGCCGCCCCGACGATCACGGCGCGCAGGAAATGCGGTGCGGCGACGGCAACCCCCGGAGCCAGCAATGCCACCGCGGCGCTGAGGCCGAGGTCTGCGCCGGCCAGGTGGGCGGTGGCCCCGGCGGCGACACCGAGGGCCGCACAGAGCTTCCACCTGAGCCTCGTCACGGCCGAATCGTAGGCAGCAGCACCGACAGCTCGCGTTTATCCACGTCGACGCCCGGGAACTCCCCGCAAATCACCGACTGCGCGACCGGGAGAAGACACGATGACGGACCTGTCCCACCACACCCGGGAGTTGCGGCCTGGCGCGAGCTATGCCGAACCGGGTGTGCGCGACGCCGTCCGGGCCGGGTTCGGTTTCGCCGCCGCGGGCGCGACGTTCCTCTTCGCGGCGATGGTGTGGATCGGGACATGCACCGGGTCGCTCGCGGAGGCGGCCGGCTGCGGCGCCCCGCAGCGCACGATGCTCGCGCTGGGCGCGCCGGCCATCCTGCTCGTCGGCGGACTGTGGTCGCTGGTCCGCAGCTTCCGCGTCCGGCACGGGCATGCTCGGTGGGCGTGGCAGGGCGCCGGGTGGTCGCTGCTGGCTTTGATGGTGCTCAGTGCCGTCGTGAGTCTTCCTTCTCTGCCCGGTCGGTAGCACACTGAGGGGGCAGTTCTAAGGAGTCTCCGATGAAGGGTCCCAACGATCCAGTCGACCATGCACGCACCACGCGGACGCACGCGGGTGAGTCGATGAAGGACAACAAGATCATGCCGGGCCTTGTGGTGATCGGTCTCGCCCTCGTCAGTTTCGTCGCGTCGTTGGCGGCCTTCGCCACGTCGCATCACGATTCTGGTCTGGTGCTCGCCGGGATCGCCGGCACCGGCTTCCTGGTCGGAGCCGGCTGGCTGATGTTCGAACATCACCGCGTCCGCCGCCTCGAGGAGCTCTGGTACGCCGAGCATCCCGGCACCACGAGGCAGCGCCCCACCAGCTGAGCATCTGCCGCTATGCGTCGGGCAAGTCCCGCGCGGGTCGGACGGCTTTTGCACCAGCTGTCCGAGGCGCCGTCTTCTGACCAGACAGCACCGCCGAGGTGCCGTGGCGGACGGGGACTGTCGGGGCCCGTGCCGGTCGGCCGGGCCGCAGTCAGGGCGCCTGCGGCAGTATTCGTTCCACCACATCCCGGGGGAGCAGCCCCGCGGGTGCGAAGCGACGGGCCGCCTCCACGAACTGCGGTGCGGTGGCACCGAGGTGCTCGACTATCTCCCGCGCGGCATCCTCCCGTCCGGCTAGGGCCGCGACGACCGCCCGCCAAAGCGCCTGGTCGGGCTCGAGTTCGGGGTCCTGTGGGCGCAGTTCCTCCAGTTGTCGGTCGGCCGTGTCCGGATCCCCGTTCAGCGCTAGCTGGAAGGCGGCGACTACCCGCTGATAGCGCTCCCACTTGGTGGTCAGGCGGTCGAGCTCGGTGACCGGGTCGGTGGAGTCGTCGACGCGCAGGTCCACCACCCGGTCGTGCCAGGGTCGCCCCGTGGTGTGGGCGCGAACCACCATGACCGCGGCCGACCGACGCCCCCGGAAGTCGCCCCCGGCGTCCTCCGCGGCGTGCAAGGCGCGCAGCAGCCGCTGGGTGAGTGGTTCCGGGTGCGACTCGAAAGACTTCCGCATGGCCTCCCACACGTCGGGCGAGACGACCATGTTCGCCAGAGCGGCGCATTCCTCGCCCACAAGGTGGCCAGCCTCAGCGACGCAGCCATCGCCGGTGTAGACGGCCATTTCTCCTGTCACCGCCAGGATGGCGACCTGCCGCCGCTCCGGATGCGGATCGACGCTGCGCAGGGCGGTCAACGACTCCTCGGCGGTGAACCCACTGCGCAGCAGGTCGAGGCCGACGTCGCCGTACATGGGCTCGGCCATCGACTGGGTGGCGATCACACCGTGACCGGGCATGGCGAACGGCACGCTGTTGCCGACGGCGAACGCCTGTGATTGGGTGGCGACGCCCATTTCGCCGGTGTCGGCGTCGCGGCCGATGATTGAGTACGTCACCCGTGTGCACTACCCGGTCCAAGGTGGATTAAACCGCTCCCGGGCCGGCGGTGCTCAAGCCCGCCGGCGTGCGCCTAGGGGGCGCGATCTTCGGCCTTCCTCTTGGTGCTCAACCTGAGGGCGGATGGCGGTTCTCCAGCTCGGCAAGAGCGCGGAATGTCGTTGCGCGGGAACGCAACTGCACGATTTCCTAACCCGAACGGGCTATGATCTGGCGTGGGTCCGCGTGATCGAAGCGCCCGCCAGAGGGGCAAGAGGGGTGCGGCGTGCCACTCCCCGGGCCGACGATTGGCCACCACAGGACCGGACGGACAGCATCACGAAAAAGGGCCGAACGACGCAACGGGCCCAACCGGTCTCCCGGTCGGGCCCGTCGGGGCAACGTCTGGACGTCTACTGGTTGGCTTCCTGGCGCTTCTCGGCGGCTTTGGCGCCGGCGCGGGCCGACTCGGCCTCGGCCTCCTTCTTGGCGACTTCCTGCTGCGCGTCTGCCTTGTCCTGCTGGGCCTTGCCTTCGCGAACCATGTCGTCGCGGCCGGTGACGGTGCCGATGGTTTCCTTGGCCTTGCCCTTCACGTCCTCGACGACGCCCTTGATGCCTTCTTCGGGACCACTGTTCTTCTCAGTCATGGCTGCCTTCCGCTGGATGGATGAGTTGGGGCGGGAGCGCCCCGTCATTGAGCCACCCCCTGGCTTCCCGAAGCCCTCTGGCGCTAAACGAGTGACCGGCGTCTCACGGGACCCTCTCAGCGGCATCTCAGCAACCGCTCTCGCCGGCATGTCAGCAGAGCGTTCTCAGCGCATTCCAGCGAACCGCTCTCAGCGGCAACGGGTTTGCCGGTGACGGCGTCGCGCCACAACCGTAAAAACCCCGCACGACAAAGGGGTTTGGCCTGCACGGACAGCGGGGTATGGAAGCGGCACCATGAGAAGCTCCCCACCGCAGGCTTTACTGCATCATCGGCGCCAGTATCAGGAAAGCGCCGGCATAGATCGCCACGCACGTCAGGATCAGAACCGCCAGGGCGATGCCGGCTGCCACCAGGATCCGGCGCAGCGGGTTGGTGTGCTGATTCATGTTTTCGGGTTACCCGGGACGGGGAGGCTGGTAACGGCCCCGCGGTGCGCCCATGAATAACGGCGACGCAGCCTGGGGTAATCTCGCTGGCAAGTTTCTGGGAGGTCAGATGGCCGATGTTGCGAGCCACATCAATGGACAGGGTCGCGGCGCGCAGTCGGTAGAGCTGCGCGTGAACGCCACCCTGGAGAACCTGGCTGTGCTGCGCACGTTGGTGGCCGCCATCGGCACCTTCGAGGACCTCGATTTCGACGCGGTCGCCGACCTTCGGCTCGCCGTCGACGAGGCCTGTACCCGGCTGATCCGGTCGGCCCTGCCCGACTCGACATTGTTGGTCGTGGTCGATCCCCAGCCCGACGCACTGGTCGTGCACGCGTCGACGACCTGTGACAACACGGACATCCTCGCGCCGGGCAGCTTCAGCTGGCATGTGCTGAGCTCGCTGACCGACGAGGTCACGACGTTCTCCGACGGCCAGCCCTCCGGTGACAGCGAGGTATTCGGCATCTCCATGACGACGAGGCGAGCGAGTTCGTTGCAGTGACCCGGTCGTCGTCCCAGGGTTCGTCGTCACGGTCGAGCTCTGAATACGCGGACGTTGCCGAGATGTTCCGCGCGCTCGCCGAGCTCGAAGAGGGCTCGAAGACGTTCCAACGGCAGCGTGACCGCATCGTCGAGCGCTGCCTCCCGCTGGCCGACCACATCGCGCGCCGGTTCGACGGCCGCGGTGAGCCGCGTGACGATCTTGTCCAGGTGGCCCGGGTCGGGCTGGTCAACGCCGTGATCCGGTTCGACGTCAACGCCGGCTCGGACTTCGTGTCGTTCGCAGTGCCGACCATCATGGGCGAGGTCCGCCGCCACTTCCGCGACAACAGCTGGTCGGTGAAGGTGCCGCGCCGGCTCAAGGAGCTGCATCTGCGGCTGGGCGCCGCGACGGCTGAGCTGTCGCAGCGGCTGGGCCGCGCCCCGACGGCCACCGAGCTGGCCGCCGAGCTGGAGATGGACCGCGACGAGGTCATCGAGGGTCTGGTCGCGGGCAGCTCCTACAACACGCTGTCGATCGACAGCGGCGGCAGCGGCAACGAGGACGCCCCCGCGATCGCCGACACGCTCGGCGACGTGGACCTGACGCTGGACCAGATCGAGAACCGCGAGGCGCTGCGACCACTGCTGGCACAGCTGCCGGAGCGCGAGCGCACGGTGCTGGTCCTGCGGTTCTTCGAGTCGATGACGCAGACGCAGATCGCCGAGCGGGTCGGCATCTCACAGATGCACGTCTCGCGGCTGCTCGCGAAGTCGCTAGCGCGGCTCCGCGACCAGCTTGAGTGACTGCGGTGGGTCTTCTCGCACCTCAGTAAGCGCGGCGGGAACGTCCTCGCAGATCGGCAGCGCCGAATCCGGGTCGCAGATGCGCAGTACCCGGTTGACCGCGTTACCGGGCACCAGCGCCCACCGGATGTCGCCGCTGACGCACTGCACGTTGAGGGTGTGCAGCGCCGAGAATCCGGCGGTGGAGAAGAACGTCAGTTCGGACAGGTCGACGACCAGCCAGTGTGTCTTGTCGGAGTGACGCAGCGCGTAGTTGACGAATTCGTTGCCGTTGGCGGCGTCGAGTTCACCGTGTCCCGCGACGACGGCGGTGGACGGTTCCGGCCAACTGATTTCGAAGAGCGCCGTATGGCAGACGAAGCTATCGCGGCCCTCATTAGGGGAGTGTTCTGGGACGTGATGCACGATGGCCTCCGATCAGGAGCACGAGTGCGGTGGTTCACGCCAAAGTGGGGCCCTAGTTCTCAAAGCCTCCACGGAGCCTGGGAGCCCCGTGTGGTGACGATGACCTTTTCAAAGGCTGGGAAATCAACCTGCTTTGAACCATACGCTCATCCGGTGATCTTGGACCCCGAATATGCCAGCTTTAAGCAAATCCTCAGCAGAACGTCGTCACTGCGTACAGACGATCACGGGCAGGGCATGAACAGTCGATGACGATCACGGGTAGGTCGTAAATAGCTGTGGCACAGAATATTTCGGTTACCGGTGTGGTGCTCGCCGCGGGCGCGGGCACACGCTTCGGGATGCCGAAGGTATTGGCCGACGGTGGCGCCTGGCTGCGGGCGAGCGTCGCCGCGCTGGCCGGCGGCGGCTGCGACGACGTGGTGGTGGTGCTGGGCGCCGCGGTCGTCGAGGTCCCCGCGCCCGCGCGCGCGGTCGTCGCCGAGGATTGGGGCGTCGGATTGAGTGCCTCGGTGCGGGCCGGAGTGCGGGCCGCGGGCACGACGGATTTCGTTGTGCTGACCACCGTCGACACCCCGGGTGTCGGTGCGGAGGCGGTGCGAAGGGTGCTGGCGGCGGCGCAGGAGTCGGGGTTGGCGCGGGCACGCTACGACCGACGACCGGGTCATCCGGTGGCGATCGCGCGCAGGCACTGGCCCGCCCTGCTGGACACGCTGTCCGGTGATGTCGGCGCCGGACCGTTCCTGAACAGCCGTGATGACGCCGTCGCCGTTGACTGTGCCGATCTGGGCAGCGGGCGCGACATCGACACGCGCTAACACACGGTTGGGCCCAGCGTTGACCAGCGCCGGCAGCGTATGTCTCAGCCCAGCATCGCCGCGGCGAACCGCGCCACGGCCTGCGCGCCGGTGCGGGCGGCGTCGTCCTGGCCGGGCCGGGCCCGCGTCGAGATCTCGCGGGTGGACGGGTCCAGGGTCACCTCGGCCAGCAGTTCGCCGGTCGTCGGCTCACACACCGCCCAGGAGTAGAGGGTCTCCGAAGACCATTGTGAGGCAAGGGTTTCCACGTAGTCAGCGCGGCGCTCGCCGAGCTCGGCGAGGGCGGGACGGTCGTCGACGCGGTCATCGGCGCGTAGCGCCCGCAGGTACCAGGCGCCGGCATTGATCTCGACGGGCTCCACCCCGACAGCTTGCCATGGTCCCGAAACGAGGCTCGGCCCCGCTGCCGTGGCAGCGGGGCCGTTCCCACCCCTCGGCTCTCCTGACTGCCTGTGTGCAGCAACCCGACGAACCCACTCTGGGGCAAACCATAACGCCACCGGGGTCACCGCAGCGTTTCTTTGGTGAAAACAAGCAAATTTCGGTGAAGACACAAAAACCTGAAAACGGGGCGCCATCAGACGATGGCGCCCCGTTCTTCGAGTAAGTGAGACCTATTCGGCGCTCTTGAGCTCCGCGATCACGGTGCCCTGGGTGATGGCCGCGCCGGGCTCGACGGACAGCCCGGTGACCACGCCGTCCTTGTGGGCGGTGACGGGGTTCTCCATCTTCATGGCCTCCAGCACCACCACCAGGTCACCGGCCGCCACGGTTTGACCTTCCTCGACGGCGACCTTGACCACGGTGCCCTGCATCGGGGCGGTCACGGCGTCACCCGAGGCCGCGGCGCTGCCGCCACCGCCACGCTTGCGCGGCTTGGGCTTCTTACGGATCGCGCCGTGCGCCGGGGCGCCGCCGTTGCCGATCGCGAGATCGCCGGGCAGCGACACCTCGAGGCGGCGGCCACCGACCTCGACGACGACGGTCTGCCGCGGGATGGTGTCCTCTTCATCGATGGGGTCGCCGCCGGTGAAGGGTTCGACAGTGTTGTTCCACTCGGTTTCGATCCAGCGGGTGTGGACGTCGAACTTGGTGCCGTCGCCGATGAACGCGGGGTCGGACACCACGGCGCGGTGGAACGGGATGACCGTCGCCAGGCCTTCGACGGTGAACTCGTCAAGGGCGCGCCGCGAGCGGGCCAGCGCCTCCTCGCGGGTGGCGCCGCTGACGATCAGCTTGGCCAGCATCGAGTCGAACTGGCCGCCGATGACCGAGCCGCTCTCCACACCGGAGTCCATGCGCACACCGGGACCGGTGGGGGCGACGAACTTGGTGACCGGGCCGGGGGCGGGCAGGAAGCCGCGGCCGGCGTCCTCGCCGTTGATGCGGAACTCGATGGAGTGCCCACGCGGGGTGGGGTCCTCGGTGATGTCGAGGGCCTCGCCGTTGGCGATCTTGAACTGCTGCAGCACCAGGTCGATGCCGGAGGTCTCCTCGGTGACCGGGTGCTCGACCTGCAGGCGGGTGTTGACCTCGAGGAAGGAGATCAGCCCGTCCTGGCCGACCAGGTACTCGACGGTGCCCGCGCCGTAGTAGCCGGCCTCTTTGCAGATCCGCTTGGCCGACTCGTGGATCTCTTTGCGCTGGGCGTCGGTCAGGAACGGCGCGGGGGCTTCTTCGACGAGCTTCTGGAAGCGGCGCTGCAGTGAGCAGTCGCGGGTGCCGGCGACCACGACGTTGCCGTGGGTGTCGGCGATGACCTGGGCCTCGACGTGGCGGGGCTTGTCCAGGTAGCGCTCGACGAAGCACTCGCCGCGGCCGAACGCCGCGACGGCCTCACGGACGGCCGAGTCGTAGAGCTCGGGGATCTCTTCGATGGTGCGGGCGACCTTCATGCCGCGCCCGCCGCCGCCGAAGGCGGCCTTGATGGCCACCGGCACGCCGTACTCCTTGGCGAAGGCGACGACCTCGTCGGCGTCCTTGACCGGTTCGGAGGTGCCGGGCACCAGCGGGGCGTTGGCGCGGGCGGCGATGTGGCGGGCGGTGACCTTGTCGCCGAGGTCGCGGATCGACTGCGGGCTGGGCCCGATCCAGATCAGCCCGGCATCGAGCACGGCCTGGGCGAAATCGGCGTTCTCGGACAGGAATCCGTAGCCGGGGTGGATGGCGTTGGCGCCGGACTTGGCGGCGGCGTCGAGCAGCTTCTCGAACACCAGATACGACTCGGCCGAGGTCTGCCCGCCCAGGGCGAACGCCTCGTCGGCCAGCCGCACGTGCGGGGCGTCGGCGTCGGGCTCGGCGTACACGGCCACGCTGGCCAGTCCGGCGTCTCTTGCTGCACGGATGACTCGGACGGCAATCTCTCCGCGGTTGGCGACAAGCACCTTGGAGATCTTCGAGCTGGCGTGACTGGCCACTGGCGCCTCCTGATGGCGTGGTTCTGTTGGCCGAAAACGGCCATCTCTAAGAAACGTCTTTAAGAATCTATCGGGCAGTTTAAGCGCCGCTGCCGTGCCCCCGCCAAGCGGTGCCGGTTACCGCCGAGTAGGTTCGGCCGACCGGTCGGCGCATCGGGTCAGGGCCCTCGCTGTGCCCCTTCCCTAGGGCTGTCCTGATCACACCGGAGGGACACCCCGTGGTGGCGGACGCGGTTTCCGCCGGCGCGCTTGGCGCTGTACATCGCCACGTCGGCCTGGACGGTGAGCCAGTGCAGCGAGTCGACGATGGTGCCGGTGTCGAGGGTGCCGACCGCGACGGTGGCGGTGCCGACACTGCCGGTCAGCTCGTAGGGCGTGGCGGTGACGGCTTCGCGGGCCCGTTCGCCGAGGGCGTCGGCCAGGGGGCTGGAGATGATGTCGGCGACCAGGAACTCCTCGCCGCCGACGCGGCCGACGATCGCCGTATCCGGCAGGTGCGCGCACAGTTCCCGGCCGACGGCGACGAGCGCGTCATCGCCGGCGCTGTGGCCGAGGGTGTCGTTGAGCATTTTGAACCGGTCAAGGTCGATCATCGCGAAGGCCAGGTAGCTGCCGCTGCGCTTGCCGTCGAGCACCGCGGCGACGACGGTGCGTTCGAACGAGCGACGGTTGAGCAGCCCGGTCAGCGGATCACGGTCGGACTGGATCAGGTCGAGGCCCAGCGCGTGCACCATGATCTGGATCGCCAGCGGGACACCGGCGTTGAGTTCGAGGACGAGGAAAAACATCGTCAGCGCCAGCACCGCTTCGCCGTCGGCGACCAGATGCATCACGTGCATCGACGCCACGCTGAGCGCGACGAACAGATTGACGGCCACCAGCTGGGCTGAGTGGAAGAAGGCCAGATAGCCGCCGGACACCGCGAGCGCCGCACACGCCATCAAGCCGATCTCAGGCTGGGCGGCGGTCCAGCTGCCGAGCCCGACGCACGCACAGAGGAACAGCGCGAAACCGATGGACTGGCCGCGGGTGGGCCAGCGGGTGAGCCAGAGCGCCGCGTAGCCGAGTCCGACCACGCCCGCGACCGCGCCGAGGGTGATCAGGAAGGCGCGGTTGGTTGGCGCCGGACCCCAGATCGCGTTGAGCGGAACGAGCGCGCCGGAGCCGGCGACGATCGCCATCAGGGTCTGGGCCGGGCGGGTGAAGCCGCGGGCATGCATGTAGCTCGACAGCCAGTCGTATTGATCCGGCTGCTGCCACCAGCGTCTGATCGCCCCCACGAAACCCCCCGCTCGGATCCCACAACCGCTCACCCCGGTCCGTGGTCCAGACGGTGTGAGCGGTTTGCTAGAGCCTAGCGGGCGCCAAAACGGATAGTGAACAGAAGATCAAATCTGCTTGCGTGTCGAACGACTGGCGGGTCAGTTCACCAGTTGCCCATGCCGGGGCCCGGCTTCCAGTTCGGGTTGAACGGCCGGGCGCGGGTGCCGCCCATCCGGTCGGGGACGGCCTTGATGGACTCTTTGATCTCACCCTGGGCGAGCATGCCGCCGTCGGGGCCGCGGACTTCACCGAAAGTGGCGTCGCCGGAGACGGATCCGGCTTGACGGCTGGTGACGGTGCGGTCGACGCCGATCTCCTTGGCCGACGCGGTGGCGCTGGAGAGCGCGACGAGCGCGGCCGGTGCGGCGAACACCGCCGTCCACGCGACGAGCTTGCGTGCGCGGTCGCTCCCCCTGGTGGTTTTCGCCATTGCCTACACCCTCCCTGCGCACTCCCAGGGGGAATGCTGTTGTCGCGCCCGGTCACTGAGCTATCGCGCCGGTGGGAGGGGAGTGTTACTTCAACCGGTTCTTGATGCGGGCCAGCATCGCCGACATGCCGCGCAGTCGCAGCGGGCTGATCAGCTTGGCCAGGCCGAGCTCGCTGTAGAAGTCGTCGGGCACGGCCAGGATGTCGTCGGCGGACTGCCCGTCCAGGCCGGTGGCCAGGATCGCGGCGAACCCGCGGGTGGTCGGGGCCTCGGCGGGCGCGCTGAAGAACAGTCGCACGTTGTCGCGGTCGGCGGCGTCGACGTGCAGGAACAGCGGTGACTGGCATTCGGGCACCGGTTCCATCGCCGCCTCTTCGAGCTCGTCGGGAAGCGGCGGCAATTCACCGGCGAACTCCAGCAGCAGGGCCAACTTGTCTTGTCCCTCAACCTCTTTGAAGTCGGAGACCACCTCGGCCAGTGCGGGGGGCATACTCATCGGTTCATCGTTTCTCGCTAGGTCGCTTACGGCGCCTGGCCGGGCTCGTCACCCACGGCCACAGGCACCCGCACCGCGTTGCCCCACTCGGTCCAGGAGCCGTCGTAGTTGCGCACGCCGGACAGGCCGAGCAGATGGGTCAGCACGAACCAGGTGTGGCTGGAGCGTTCGCCGATGCGGCAGTACACCACCGTCTTGTTCTCGGGATCGAGGAAGTCGGCGTAGAGCTCTTCGAGTTCGGCACGGCTGCGGAACTTGCCGTTGTCGAGTGCGGCCTTGGCCCACGGGATGGACACCGCGGTCGGGATGTGGCCGCCGCGCAGCGCGCCCTCTTCGGGGTAGTCGGGCATGTGGGTGCGTTCGCCGGTGTACTCCTGCGGGGAGCGCACGTCGATCAGCGGCTGCTCGCCCAGGACGGTCAGCACGTCCTCCTTGAAGGCGCGGATCGGGGCGTCGTTGCGCTCGACGACGGGGTAGCCGGCGGTCTGTTTGGTCGGCACGTCGAGGGTGGTGTCGCGGCCGTCGGAGATCCACAGGTTGCGGCCGCCGTCGAGCAGGCGGACGTCGGGGTGGCCGAACAGCGTGAACACCCACAGCGCGTAGGCGGCCCACCAGTTGCTCTTGTCGCCGTAGATCACCACGGTGTCGTCACGGGAGATGCCCTTGCGGTCCATCAGCTCGGCGAACTGCTCGCCGGTGATGTAGTCGCGCACGTGGGGATCGTTGAGGTCGGTGTGCCAGTCGATCTTCACCGCGCCGGGGATGTGGCCGGTGTCGTAGAGCAGCACGTCCTCGTCGGACTCGACGATGGCCAGGCCCGGCCGGCCGAGATTGCCCGACAGCCAGTCGGCGGTGACGAGCCGTTCCGGGTGGGCGTAGGACTGCAGAGCAGGACTGGGATCAGCGGGTAGCGGCACGCCTTCGAGCCTACCGGGGAGGTGGGGCGCGGTTTTGGGCGACAGCGTGTCCAGTTTTCGAAGCTGAGGACGAGATTGCAGCCATGGTCGCTGGGGATCGGGAGCCGCAGCGAAGTTCACGCGTCCTTCAGTCGGGCCAGAAGCCCGGACTCCGAGCGCAGCACTTGGTGAAGTGCCCTCGCGACCCGGGCTTTATGCGCCTGCCGGTTCGCGGAGTCATCAGGACGTTGAGCGGGGCGCTGATCCATGCCCATGGCCACAAGGGTATGGGCTTACGGGCCGATGCTGCTCGTCTCGGTCAGTGCCGGCGCGTCCTGCAGCGCGTCGGGGCGCATGGCGTAGCTGATGACGCTGAGCGTGCACAGGATCAGCGCGGCGACGACGGCGATCTTGGTGCGCAGCTCGGCGTGGTAGAGGCCATGCCGCATGTCCTCGCGGGCCTGCCGCCACGCGGCCACGCCGGCGTGGCGCAGCGGGTTCTCGACCAGGTGATGCAGCGCCAGCGCCAGGCCGAACGCCAGCGTCAGCACGCTGACGTAGAAGTACGCGTCGGGTTCCATGATCGCGGCCAGCAGCACGATCACCGGCCAGTGCGTCAGATACAGCGCATAGGACACGTCGCCGACGTAGGTGATGGCCCGGTTGCGCAGGACACCCTGCAGCGCGGGCTCGTGCCCCACTCCGGCGGCGATCACCAGCGCAGTGCCGGCCACCGGCAGCAGCGCCCACGGCGCGGGGAACCCGGCGGATCCGTCGATGACGAACATGCTCGCGCCGATCAGCGCGACGCCGGCCCAGGACAGCAGCGGGCGGACCGGGTCGGGCAGGCGGGCGAACGCGCCGACCGCGGTGGCCAGCAGCGCGCCGACGCCGAGCTCCCAGGCGCGCGCGGCGGTGTCGAGGTACGCCGCGGCCGGCGACGCCGAGGTGGCGTACACCGCCCAGGCGAACGACGCGAGGACGAGCAGGCCGGTGGCCGCGGCGATCCGCGCCAGCCAGCGGTTGTGGCTCCAGGCGCCGCGCACGGCCACCACGGTGATCCCGACGATCACGAGCGGCCAGACCAGCAGGAACTGCTCCTCGATCGACAGCGGCCAGTAGTGCAACAGCGGTGACGCGGTGTCGGTCGCCGCCAGCACGTCGGTGCCGACGAAATGCCAGTTGGCGACGAAGAAGAACGCGAACAGCGCGTCGATGCCGGTGGTGCGCAGCGCCGGCGGCGGCAGCACGTACACGACGGCGGCGAGGGTCGCGACGAGCACGACGGTGGCGGCCGGGACGATGCGGCGCAGGCGGTCCCAGTAGTAGCGGCGCAGCGGCGGGGCGCCGCCGTCGGCGGCGGCTCGCAGCAAACTCTCAGTGACGAAGAATCCGGTGATGACGAAGAAGACGTCGATACCGACGAAGCCGCCGCTGGGCGCGCCCCACAGATGATGCGCGAACACGGCCACGACCGCGACGGCGCGCAATCCCTGAATGTCCAGTCGATGGTTTGCTCGTTCCGCGCGGCGGCGGCGTCGAATTTCCGATTGACGCCATTGATCGAGCCTTGTCACCATGTGTGCCCCCCGGCAAGCATCGACAGTTCTTCGCCATCTTTCCGGTTCCGGGACTTTTGGCAACTCGACGTGTTCGGCGTCACGGCCGGGAAATGCGCGCGCGACGCCTGAGAGACCACTGTCGGTGGCTGCGTGCTTCCTGGGGAGATCCTGCCGGTGTGCTTGAGATCGGGCCGTTGGCGTGCCGCCGGCCTTAGCCTGATCAGGCAGTCTCCACGAGACTCCCAGCAAAGGGGCGTCGGATCTCTTGGGGCGAAAGACGATTGGCAGCAAGGGACCGTGATGAACAGAGTGATCGTGGCGACGACCGTGACGATGTGTGCCGTTGCGGCGGGCGCCGTCGCGGGTGCCGGGCCGGCGTCAGCGCACGCCGACGACGCGCAGATCCAGTACAAGGAGCCGAACGCGGCGTGGGTGATGCCGGACCTGAAGGACGAGGTGCTTTACCGCGCCGAACAGGACGTTGAGGGCGTCGTCGACAACATGCCGTTGATGTTCAAGACCCTGGCGCCCAATCACGAGGCCGTCTACAACCTGGAGGACTGGGTGGTGTGCGGTGAGTCGCCGAAGGCGGGCAGCGCGCTGTCGAAGGAGAAGACGAAGTCGGTGACGCTGCTGGTCGAGCGGCCCGGCGGGAAGGCCTGCGGCGCGTAACGAGGGGTTGCGCCACCGGGCTGCGGAACCGGCGTGAGCAAATCGTTACCTAACGCTTTGGGTTGAGCTTCCAGGCACCTCTAAGCTTCTCGGCATGGAGCTGAAGGGGTTCAGGAGGCAGCGGCGAAGCATGGCAGTCGCAGCGGTGGCGGCCGGGATGTTTGCGTCGGGTATCGGCATCGGTGCGCCGACCGCGGGGGCGGCGCCCGCCGTGGGGGACACGTGGCAGATGGGCACCTACCGGAATGAGGTCCTGCAGCGCGCCATCGACGACGTGATCGCCACCGCGGGCGAACAGAACGTCCGCTTCAACCTGTACAACCGAGACCTGAACCAGGTGATCTACAACTACACCAACTGGGTGGTGTGCGGGCAGTCGCCGTCGGCCGGCAGCACGGTGAAGGTCGGCGAGAAGCCGCGGACGGTGACCTTCGCGTTGGCGCGGCGTTTCTCGGGCTGCTAGTTCCGGCGCTTCGTCAAAGCGCCTGCCGCGGTGCGGCTTTCCGCCGGGCGGTAGGCATCGTGAGCGAATCGTTACCTCAAGCTGGGAGTTTCCTGTGAGCCGGTCATTAGGCTTGCTGGGAACTCGACCGAGGGAAAACGATGTTGCTGAAGAAGATTGCTGTTCCGATCGCCGCCGCGGGGCTGACGTTCTGTGTCACGACGGGGGTGTCCGCGCCCCTGGCCGGGGCCGCCAGCGACGTCGCACCCACGCCGGTGCCGGCTGCGAGTGCGGCGTTGATCATGCCGGAGCTGCGGACCATGGTGCTGCAGCGCGCGGTCCGCACGCTGCACGCCGCCACCGGTAACGCCGATCTCGACCTGCGGTTCGTCAACCGTAAAGACGTCCGCGACGTGATCAACCAGCAGAACTGGGAAGTGTGCGCCCAGAATCCCAGTGCGGGCAGAACGATTTCGCAGAAGACGAAGCGGGTCATCCTGTACGTGAAGCGGCCCGGTAGCCGCGGTTGCTCCTAGCGCCGTCCGGCACGGAGCGCGGCGGCCGCTGATTCTGGCGATGCCGGTGGGCGGCGCCGCATCACCGTGATCGCGAGCAACGGGTGGCGGCTGCTGACTCAGCAAACGCAGCAACCGGGAGATTTCGCTCCGGCGAAGGGGGCCCGCATACCTCCGCAAGGATTGTCGCCACCGTTAAAACAGGCTGTTTACATGGCATTTCGCCACATTGCGGCCACCGGGGTGATTGACTTCGCGCCCAACCGGTGGGATCGTGACAGCTAACTGAAACGGGAGGAAGTGGGGGCCATGTCCGCTATCGCTGAGAAATTGTCGAACGCCGGTACCAGATTCCAGGTGGGAACCGCCGCGTGCGCGGTGGCTGCCGCGGCCGTGTTGACGCCGGCGGTGGCCGCACAGGCCGACATCACGGTGCCGGTGCCCGCCGCGCCGGCGATGTCGGACATCGTGACGGCGCCGATGATCTCGTCGGTCGGCATCGTCGAGCAGGGGTCGTGGATCTGGTTCGGCCGCACCAAGGATGACGGCCCCGCCTACACCTCGGTGGCGTCGTTCTCGCCGCTGGCCCTGGTGCCGGGATTCCTGCAGCCGCTGTTCTCGTGGTTCGCGAACATCAACTTCACCGCCTGCTTCCTCGGCCTGAATGCGCGGATCGGGCCCTACGGCACGCTGTCGGTCGGTTTCAGCCGAGGCTGCTGACCCGGTTCCGTCAGCGCCGCCAGAGATCGGCGACGGACAGTCCGGTACGGCGCACCAGCCGGTGCACCAGCGGCAGGCTGATCCCGATCACGTTCGACGGATCGCCCTCGATGCGGTCGATGAACCAGCCGCCGAGCCCGTCGAGCGTGAAAGCCCCTGCGACATAAAGCGGTTCACCGCTGCCGACATAGGCGGCCACTTCTGCGTCGGTGGGCTCACCGAAATGGACCTTGGTGCTGCCGGTGTCGCCCTCGGTGTGGGTGATGACGCCGCCGGCGATGCGCAACAGCGCGTGCCCGGTGAGCAGATGCCCCGCCGAGCCGGCCATCGATTCCCATTGCGCGCGAGCCGCATCCGCCGAGCCGGGCTTGCCGCGCAGCACGCCGTCGAGAAACAGCATCGAGTCACAGCCGATCACCACACAGTCGGCCATCAACTCCTCGGGCAGCTTCGCGGCCACGCTGAGCGCCTTGGCGTTGGCGAGCTTGGCCACCACCGCCTCCGGCGGCAGATCGGGGTCCAGCGACGCGAGGAGCGCGTCCTCGTCGACGTCGGAGACGATCACCTCCGGGTCGATGCCGGCCTGGCGCAGCACGCCGAGCCGGCCTTGGGACGCCGAGGCGAGAACGACGCGGGTCATCGCTGAATCACGCAGATCATGGTGGCGACTCTATCGGGGGATCAACAGACCGCTCGCCGCCGCGACACCCCGATGGTCTCCGGGTTTGCCCACGCATTGCTGGGATATCCCTTTCGCTTCGTTCGCCCGGCAGATCAAATGTTGGTTTCTCCGCATTAACATTTGGCTTCTGAAAGCTTGATGCGGGCCTTCCAGCGGGCACCGCGCTGAGCCAGTGGACCTCTGTTTGTGCAGCTAGAGCCGGGTTTATGCCCACGGCGCGGGTGTGGTACGCGGGTCACAATCCTGCTTTTGACACCCCCGAACAGGCGTGCCAGTCTTCGAGCACATTCCGAACAAAGGGAAGTGGGGGGCAGGACGATGTCAACTGTTGCCGCAGTTTTCTCGACCGTCGGTACCAAGGTTCAGGTGGGCGCCGCCGCATGCGCGATTGCGGGGGCCGCGGTCCTGACGCCGGCAGTCGCCGCGCAGGCCGATATCGTCACGGTGTCCGCCCCGTCGGCGCCGACGCTCTCCGAGATCATGGCCGCACCGGCGCTGGGCGCCGCGGCCGTTCCCGAGCAGTGGTGGTGGTTCCACGGCCCCGGCCCGGGTGAGGACGGCCCCACCACGTTCTTCACCTTCACACCGTTGGCGTTGATTCCGAACTGGATCAGACCGCTCTACAGCTGGTTCACCCAGAGCTTGAACTTCTCGACGTGCATTTTCGGGATCACGCTGTCGATCGGCCCCTACGGCACCACCAAGCTCGGCTACAGCCGGGGCTGCTGACACTCTTCCCACGAAAAAGCTCCAGGCAGCGGAGAACCGCTGCCTGGAGTTTCGTGCGTCTGCGTCAAGCGCTCATCTGTTCTGTCTGCTCTTCGCGCAAGCGCTCATCGCCGCATGTGCATGCGTTCCAGCAGCGTGACGCGCTGCCAGCTGGTGACGGCGTAGCGCAGCTTGTCGACAGGGTGGCCCCACGGGTTGAGTTCCTGGGGGCCGGGATCGGCCGGGGCGCCGCCACGGCGGCGGCCAGGACG